>NZ_BAAAUG010000237.1:0-8262 GCF_039533825.1 Streptomyces rectiviolaceus | reverse complement strand
GCGACTGAAGCGACCGAACTTCCCTATATATGAGTCCATCTGTGAGTGTGCGTGTGTGTCATATATAGAAGCCTTCAGTCGCTTCAGTCGCTGTTGGGTTGGAAATACCGTCTCTGACCTGGAGGAACTTTCCCAGCCGTCGGCCAGCGACCGAACGCCCTTCAGTCGCTGGCTCGCTGCGTCAGTCGCTCCCGGCAGACCGCACGCTCGACTTCCGCTGGAGCAGGAGACGACTCCTGCTGAGGGAACGTATAGAAGAGCGGTTCGGTCGCTAGGGTCGCTGTCCGGCGACCGAACCCTCCCCGCAGAAGGGCTCGATCGCCGCCCCGCCCGGGTGGCCCTCCTGCAACACCTGACCGTCCGCCCTCAGCCGGCCCTCCCGCCACAGCGCCAACTCCTTTGCGCCCTGCCTTCCACCGCCTCAGCGAAGACATTCGCTAGTCTTTGTCCTTCGTTGAGTCGCTTCGGTCGCTGATAGGGGAAGAGGATGTCTTCTGAGCTGCGGTTTCCACGCGGCGACTCACGGCAGCTCACGGTTCAATCCTCAGTCGCCGACCTGCCGCGGGCTGCCGCACTCTGGTGTGTCCGCCGCGGCTGGCCTGTGCTCCCGCTCTCTCCCGGCCGCAAGACGCCCGCAGGCAACTGCCCCGACTGCCGCACGAGTTCACACACACCCGCCCAGTGCCCCTGTTTGCCACTGGGCCGTTGGTGTCACAGCTTCCACGCGGCAACGCTGGACCACGACCGCATCAAACAATGGTGGGCAGCACACCCGGACTTCGGCATCGGGGTGTCCTGCGGCCCGGCCGGCCTGATCGTCATCGACATCGACGCCCACGCCGCTGAACCGCCCGCGCGCGACCGCATCCTGCCGGGCATCCCCATCGGCGACCAGGTCGACCTCACCGGCTTGGCCAACGGCTTTCACACGCTCGGGGTCCTGGCGGCGCTGCGCGGCGCCACAAGCCCCGACAAGGACACCTCCACGCTGCGCGTCCGCACCCCTTCGGGGGGCATGCACGTCTGGTATCGCTCCGACCGCCGCTGGCAGTCCTCCGTCGGCTCCAGCACCGGCCGAGCTCTGGCCTGGCAGGTCGACATCCGGGCACACGGCAGCTACATCGTCGCGCCCGGCACCCGCATCCCCAACGGTTCCTACACCCCGCTCGGCACGGTCAGAGACCCCGCGCCGCTCCCGTCCTGGCTGGCGCACGAACTCGAACGCACCGGGCACCTGCCCCCCGACATCCCCGCGCCCAGACTGGTCCCCCCACGGGCCCGGCAGGCCGTCGCCGCCGCAGGCACCGGAGCCAACTCCCCGCTGCTCGCCGGGATCCTCGCCCCTGTCCAGGCGTGCGGCCGGCTCGCCGAAGGCGCCGGATTCTCCGACACGCTCAACCGAGCCGCCTACACCATCGGTGGCCTCCTGGCCGCGGGCCGGCTCACCCAACAGGAAGCCGAGGAGTGCCTGAGGGACACAGCCGTCCAGGCACGCCCCGGACAGGAGCAGCGCATCGACGCCATCATCCGCAGCGGCCTCGCCGCAGGAACCGAGCGGCCCCTCCACGACAGCGGGCGGCAACCGTGACCTCCCCCAGGCCAGAAACACTCTTCGAGTTCAATCCGGAAGCCGTCGCCGCCCAGATCCGCGCCCAGGGCAGTGCAGCAGTCCCCGCCCCCGCACGGGCCTCCACTCCCCCGGCCCCGAACAGCGCAGCGACCGCAAACGGTCTCCTGCCCGACACTCTCTCCGACCGAGGCAACGCCAAGCTGTTCGTCAAGCTGTACGCCAACGACTACCGGCACGTTCCCGGCATCGGCTGGTACCGGTGGGACACCACCCGCTGGCAGATCGACGAGGACGACAGCGTCCAGTGGGCAGCGGGCGACCTCGCCGAGGCCATCGCCTCCCATGACCCCCGCGGCCTCTTCACCACCACCGCCCTGCAGAGCCACCGTCGGCGCGCACTGTCGACAACCGGCATCAACGCCATGCTCAGCCAGGCCAAGTCCGCCCCGGGCATGGTGCTCAACGCCGCCCGGCTGGACGCCGATCCCTACGCACTGTGCACGCCGGACGGCATCATCGACCTGCGCACCGGCCTGAGCAAGAGCCCGGACCCCAACAAGGACTTTCACTCACGTTCCACCTCGGTCGGCCCACGGTCACAAGCCACCCCGCGCTGGCAGAGGTTCTTGACCGACACCTTCGGCGACGACACCGAAGGCCTCGAAATGATCGACTACCTCCAGGTGTTGCTCGGTTATTCGGTCACCGGCGACGTCGGCGGACAGATCCTCCCGTTCCTCTTCGGGTCGGGCAAGAACGGCAAATCTGTCCTGCTCGATGTCCTCATGAAGATCCTGGGCGACTACGCCGATGCCGCACCACCCGGCTTCCTCATGGCCCGCCCCTACGAAGGCCACCCCACCGACCTCGCCGAACTCCACGGACGCCGCGTCATCGTCTGCTCAGAGGTCAAACCCGGCGACAAATTCGACGAAGCCCGCGTCAAACTCCTCACCGGCGGCGACCGGATCAAAGCCCGCCGCATGCGCCAGGACTTCTTCAGCTTCGAGCCCACCCACAAGCTCTGGCTGCTGGGAAACCACCGCCCAGAAGTGGGCACCGGCGGCTTCGCGTTCTGGCGCCGAATGCGGATGATCCCCTTCGAACGCGTCGTCTCGGACGACCGGAAGATCGACAACCTCGCCGACATCCTCGTCACCGAAGAAGGCGCAGGCATCCTCGGCTGGCTCATCGACGGCGCAGGCCGCTACCTCGCGGGTGACCGCGACCTCACGGGCCCCGAACGCGTCCGCATCGCCACCACCGCCTACGCGGAGACCGAGGACCACACAGGCCGCTTCTACGAGGAAGCCTGTGTACTCGGACCGGAGCTGCGCGCGGAACAGACCTCCCTCTACGCGGCCTACAAGGGGTGGTGCCAGAATGAAGGGGCACCGGTCATGTCCTCACGAGCCTTCGCCGCCCGCACACGCGAACTCGTGGGCCTGGCTTCGCCCAAGGAGATGATCCTGTCGAACCAGCGCAAGCACTACCCCGGTATCGGACTGCTCACCGACCAGGAAAGGGACGCCACCGCATGAGCTCCCTGATCACTGAGGACGAGATCAGCCACGAGACCACCTTCGTCTGGCTCGAAGACATCGACCGGCTCGACTACATCCGCCAGAGCCTGGACCGCCTGCCCACGCGCAAGGGGAAACCCGCCTACCACCGCGACGGACGCATGGTCGGCTACGCCGTGCTCGGCCCCACCGCCAAAGCATCACGCGCATCCGGCACCTTCCGCCGCCGCGTGTTCTGGCTGCTGCCCCACGACCGCGACAGCCAGCCAGAGGGCCTCTATGCCACCGGCGCCCCTGCCGAAGCAGTGGATCCCCGTACCCTCAAGCCGTGCGTCAAGGGGTACAAGACCGAGCGCTCAGAAGGCGGCCCGCCCTCCGCGACGATGGAAGAAATGGGCATAACGCTTCCGAGATGACCCCAGCGCGAACCCCGTCGAGAGCCCGTCAGTGAGGGGGGTCAGTCCTCGTGCAGGAGCGACACCGCGCTGACGGGACAGGCCCGTACCGCTTCCTTCACCATCGGATGCACCTCGGCCGACGCGTCCTGGCCGGGAAGCACCACACTGAACCCGTCGTCGTCCTGCGTGAACACAGTCGGTGCTGTCAGAGCGCACATACCCGCGCCGACACAGCGGTCTACGTCTACCTCGATCTTCACCTTGCTCACCACGCAACCGGAAGCTCGACCAAGCCCTGGACCGTCGAGGTCGCGGGCTTGCAACGTATCTCCTCTGCAGGGACCGCAAGCCGCAGCCCCGGAAGCCGTTCGAACAGACACCCAAGAGCGATCTCGAGTTCCACGCGCGCGAGTTTCTGGCCCAGGCACTGATGAACACCGAGCAAGATGATGCCCTCGCCGGAACGGATCGTGTGGCCCGCCACCGCGATGTCCTCGACAGCGACCCGCAGCATCCCGTCCGGCACCGGCAGCTGCCGCAGGAGTTCCTCCGCCACGACGTCCATGGTCGTGTCCTTGGCCTGCAGCGCCGTCAGCTGCTCGGGATGACGCAGCAGCGTGAACGCCCCGAGCGAGATCATGCCGGCGGTCGTCTCATGCGCCGCCAGCAGCATCCCCGACAGCGCGATCAGTTCATCCCTGCTCAAGGGGCCGGCCGGGGTGTCCAGGTGCATCAGATCGTCGAGCAGTCCCTCGCCCGGCTCGCGCCGCTTGTGGTCGATCAACTCGCCCATGTACTGCTCGAGTTCGGAGCACCCCTCGAAGGTCTTGTGATCACTGTCGGGCACATCCAGCAACGCGCAGATCATCATCGAGGGCATCGGCAGGGCGAAGGCGGAGACCAGCTCCGCCGGCGGACCCTGCCGCTCCATCGAGTCGAGCAGCTGGTCCACGATCCGCTGGATGCGCGGTCGCATCGACGCGTTCCGCTGCAGCGTGAAGTGCGGGATCAGCAGCCGCCGCTGAGCATTGAGCTCCGGGTCGTCGAAGGAGACCAGCGGCACCCCCCGCGCCCGGACCTCGGCGAACTGCTCGCTGAGCGCCGGAAATCCGGGTTGCGCACGGTCGCAGGACAGACGAGAGTCGGCGAGCAGTTCACGCGCCAGCGCGTGCCCGGTGACAGCCCACGCCGACCGACCGTCGTCAAGGGTCACCCGGCCCAGCGGCTGGTGGGGCCATCCGCGCCCCTGCGGGAAGGACATATGCGTGTCCCGCGCGTCCGCGGGGATGGGATCCCGAACGATCAGGTCGTCCATGATGCACCTCATGGGTCGAATCGCCTCGCAATCGCTCGACAGCGGCGACGGAGCCATTGGTTCCAGGCACCTTCGGCATCAGCCGATGCGCAGCACACCCACCCAGGACACCGAAGAACCAGCAACTCCGCACGGTCATAGGGCTACGACCGCGCCCCGTAGCGACTATGACGGCACGGCGCCCACGCCGCACGCTGCACGGACGCCCCCTGAAGCAGACGTCCAGCGCAGGTCGAGCAGGCCTCCAGAGGAAGTCCAGGACGCCAACGCTTCAACTGCGTTCACCATGGCAGTCGCTGCTGCCCCGACCATGCCGACGGCCGCCGAGCACGGCAGCTACCCCCTGATCCAATCCAGGCCCAGCACTCGCGGGCTGTGAGGGGCACGGCCTCTACAGGTCGAACTCCAGGCGCTCGACGTCGGTGAAGCGGACCTCTTCCAGGGAGCCGGCGCGGCGCCCGCCGTCCTGGAAGTACACCTCCCTGAGTGCATCGGCGGCGATCTCCCGCAGCCGGCCCTCGCCTGCTCCCTGCTGCTGGGCCTCGAAGAGGCGGGCGGCAAACCGAGGGGGCAGGGCGACGGTCAGGTCCCGCATCCGGGCCTCGTCAGTCGTCCCGATCGGCGCGGTGTACCCGAGCCGGGCCCGGGTATCGATGACGATGCCGTCCGTCGTCGCCGCCTTCATCCGGGCCCTGGCCCTGATCTGCGGCTGCCACCGCTTCTCGACCTCGCCCCGCAGCCGGGAAGCGAGATCCGCGCGAGGCTTCTTGATCTGGTCCTTCACGTACCGCTCCACGGTGCGTTGGGAGATCCGCAGCATCTGGGCGACCGCCTTGGTGCCCTTGAGTTGCTTGACCAGGTACCGCATCTGCGCGCCCGCCGACTTGGGGATCGGGCGGGTGAATGCCTTCTGTACCGCTTGGTCCAGACCGTCTCCGAACATGCTCATCGTCTACTCCCCGTTGTCCTGGTCGGTGACAGTGCCGTCCTTGATGTACCGGGCGAGGTTGAGCTCCGGGGCATCGAACTGCTCCCGCACCCCCTCGCCCCACAGGACGCTCTGGGTGCCCTCCCACTTGACCAGGCCAGGGTTCACACCGAGCTTGAAACCGCCGGGCAGCGGCTTGCCCTCGCGGTAGGGCAGGAAGTCCAGCGGGGACTCGCCGTCAACCGCGTATACGACGCAGTCGGAGAGGATCGCGACCGGGTACTGCCCGGTGAACGCCGCGTGCTTGACCACCTTGCGGTGGAGGTTGATCCGCGTGCGGGAAATGACGGCCGCGCGGATGTCGGGGCGCCAGGTGGGCCGGGACAGGGCCCGCCACGGCTGGCCGGGCTTCCAGCCCTCGCCACGCGGCCGCTCGCGCAGCTTGCCCAGGCCGCCCTTCACGGTCGCCTTGACCGCGGACACGACAATCGCCAACTCCGGGTCGCGCTGCCGGTAGCCGTCCATCGCCGCCAGGAACTCCTCCGGCGAGGCGTTGGCGCTCACCCCGAGGTCGGCCATGGTGGCCAGGTAGGCGTCGCGCAGCCGGTTGTACCAGCCGTCCAGGTAGCGGCCGTTGTCGTACCGCACCCAGGCCTCGACCGGCTCCACCGTGTAGCCCAGCTCCACCGCATACGCCACGGTGGGCGTCGCGTACCAGGCCGGTCCCTGCGGGCGCTCGCCCTTCGGCGTGAACGGGCTGGGCAGCAGGCTGGCGTCCAGCTCGACCTGCTCCTTGCCCACCTTCACCCTCGACAGGTCGATGTGACTCAGATCGACCAGCCAGGAGCCGGGCAGCTTCGCATCGAACACCGGCGCCTTCACGTGCGTCGGTGCGCCGAGGCCGACGACCAGGCCGTTGGCTCCGGCCGCGAAGGCCATGTTGACGTCGAGGCCCACCAGGTTCGCGTGCATGCACTCGTCGTCGGTGAGCGGCCGCGCCCAGTCGTAGGCCTCCTCGAACAGCTTCTGGTCCGGGCCGCGGACGTGGAAGCGGGGCAGGCCGGCGAGCAACGGGTGCCCGTCCGGGGCCTCGCACGGCGCGCAGTCCACTGAGTCCGCCCCCAGTGAGCCCGGGTTGTGCTCGGAGTGCCGCTTACCGTCCGCGTCGGGCTCGGAGGCTCGGGTCGGCGGGTGCAGGGCAGTCATCAGCTCCAGGCCGGTGACGGCAGCCGACCCGCGCGGCGTCATGACCCGAGTCGAGTACGTGCCCAGGAGTTGGGCCAGTTCCGCAGGCGGCAGCTGCCCGGCCCGGCCCCAGTGGCGGGTGTCCAGCGCGTTCCACGACGGGATGCACAGCTGGACGCAGGAGCGTTGTGAGCCCTGCGCCGGGCGGTAGATCCGCGCCCACGGACCGAACCCGCGCTTGGTCAACTGCCATTTGGCGCGCGCCAGTTGTTTGATGACCTTGTGGCCCTCCGGGATCCGCCCGGCGATCCGCTCCTCGTCCGTAAGGCTGAGGGGCAGTCCGTAGCGCTCCAGTGCGGCCTCGGTGAGCACGAGCAATGGATCGGCATCCTTGCCCGGTCCGGCCAGCTTCGGCGCCCCGAGCCTGGCTTCCTGCAGTGTCCAGTCGACCAGGGCTGGGAGCGATTTCGCGGGCACGTCTAGGACCAGGCCACCGAAGCAGTACGCCGACACGTGCCCGTCGATGACGTCGATGACCGCGAGCGGGCCGTTCTCAAAGCGCGGATCGAGGCCCGCAGGGGTATGCGCCGGGGCGGCCTTCTTGGCGCCCGTCCGATTCGACGTCGACGACGGCCTGGCCGTGTTTGTGGGACGCGGCGCGGCCGCCGGGGCCGAACGAGTAGTGGGGCCGCCGGTCTGGGTGCTCGTGTCTGCGGATGTGGTTGCAACATCCGGTACCGGGGGGCCGGCCAAGGTCTCGGGCACCGCCGCGTCCGGGCCGGGTTCGGCCGCGTTGGTGGGGGCGGGGTAGAGCTCTGCGAGCTGGTCCAGCAGTCGTGCGTACGCCTCGCGCTCCGGGCCGCGCGGCTCGGTGGGCTTCTTGCTGGACTCCCAGCCGCTGACGGTCGCCCGCCGCACGCCCAGAGCGCCGGCCACCTCGTCCAGCGTCAGGCCGTGAGCTTGGCGCAGCCGCTTGCGCTCCTCCGGCGGCGGCAGCGGGGCTCGGGACGCGACCAGCGCATCGATCCGGTCGAACAACTCGGACAAAGGGCACCTCCTGACTGGCACCCTATCCCACCAACCGTACCGATGACGCTCATTCACCGTACGCATCGCGTACGGATGGCATAGCGCCCAGCTAAAGTCACGGCGAAGAGGTTGGAGCCACTGTCATTGGCTCCGGCCCACCCCGTGGCGCCTTGGGCGGATGACCTCGCCCGCACGTAGGAGGCGACCCGATCGTGCGTGTTGTGCCGCAACGGCCGCCTTCCCGGTCCGGCGTGTTTCGCTGGGCAGCGTATGCGCGGTCCTCAGTCGCTCCGGTCGCTGATTTCGCCACGAGT
>NZ_BAAAUG010000236.1:0-12588 GCF_039533825.1 Streptomyces rectiviolaceus | reverse complement strand
CGGGCTCTGTTGCTGCGCGCCTTCGATCTGGGCATCACACACTTCGACCTCGCCAACAACTACGGCCGGCCGGTGTTCGGATACGCCGAGACCCGCTTCGGAGAGGTACTGAAGAGTGACCTGAGCCGCTACCGGGACGAGATCGTCCTCTCCACCAAAGCCGGCTACGAGAGCTGGCCCGGGCCCTATGGCATCGGCGGCTCCCGCAAGTATCTGATGGCTTCGCTCGACCGCAGTCTGCGCCGTCTGGGCGTGGACCATGTCGATGTCTTCTACTCGCACCGGCCCGACCCCGACACGCCGGTCGAAGAGACCATGAGCGCCCTCGCCGATGCCGTGCGGCAGGGCAAGGCCCTGTATGCCGGCATCTCCAACTACTCCCCGGACGCGACGCGGCAGGCCGCCGGCGTGCTCGCCGACGCGGGTGTGCCCTTGACGCTCCATCAGCATCGTTACTCGATGTTCGACAGGACGCCCGAGCGGGGGCTGTTCACGGAACTGGCCCGGCTCGGCACCGGCGGCACGGTCTTCTCCCCGCTCGCGCAGGGACTGCTGAGCGACCGCTATCTCAGCGGCAGGGTGCTTCCCGGCAGTCGCGCGGCGGCCGGCATGTTCCTGTCGGCCGAGGACATCACCGACACGTATCTGCAGCGGGCCAAGGCGCTCGACGTCCTCGCGGGCGAACGGGGCCAGAGTCTTGCCCAACTCGCCCTCAGCTGGGTGCTGCGTCGGCCGGAAGTCACCTCGGCGGTGATCGGGGCCAGCAGTGTCTCCCAGTTGGAGGCCAACGTGGCGGCGCTGGACGCGCCGCCGCTCACCGAGCGGGAGCTGGCCGCCATCGAGCCGTACGCGGTGGATCCGACCCCCGTGTGACCCGGCAGGCCGGGTGATCGCTCAGGTCGCCACGCGCAAACCGTGCGTCGCGCGCGTGTCGCCGGGGTGGATGAGCCGCATCGAGGAGGCCTTGTTGACGGCGTCCAGGCGGCTGACCGCGTCGAGCTTCTCGAAGATGTTGCTCAGGTGTCGCTTGACGGTGCCCTCCGCGATGCCCAGCTGCACCGCGATCTGACGGTTGCTCAGGGCCGCTGCCGCGTGGGTGAGGACCTCGAGCTCGCGTGCCGAAAGCTCCGAGGCGGTCACCGGGCCGCTGCCCGCGGCGCGCAGGGACCGCCGGTGCAGCGGCAGCGTCACCGTCTGGTAGGAGCGTGCCCCCCGCTGAGCACGCACGGCATCGACGACGCTGCCGTAGCCGACGCTCTTGTGCAGGTAGCCGTGGATGCCCAGGTCCAGCAGGGACTGCACGAGACGCGGTTGCTCCAGCATGGAAAGCACGAGCACACGGCAGGCCGGAATGCCGTGCAGCAGGCGAGTGGCGATCGCCTCGCGATCGTCGGCCGGGACCATCTGGACATCGAGAACCACGAGGTCGGGACGGGTTCGCGCAACCAACGTGAGCAGGTCGGCCACATGGCCCGTCTGACCCACGACCTCGATGCCGGGCTCCGTGTCCAGCAGCGCGCAGAGGGACTCGCGCAGCAGTCTCTGCTCGTCTGCGATCACAACGCGTACGGATGCGTGGGACATGGCAGGCAGTACTCCTGTTTTTTCCGGACCAAGTGGGTGGGCGGCGCGCCGGACCTTCGTACGTCATGGGGGCGGGATGCGTGCCGATCTCGCGGTGCAACGGAAAATGGCCGGCGCTCGGAAATCGATCCCGGGCAGCGTTGAAGCCAACTTTCGCTCGAAGCAGCGGATTTCCGAACTCACGCGTCTGAAAAATGTGCTGCCGTGCGTTTTCCTGTCAGCCGTCGGCGGCGCACTCGAATCACGTTAGCGACGTCCTTTGTCCGGGCCTATATGCACTTCTCACAAGTAGCCGTGAACGATTCCCCGGACCGATTTCAGATGGGGCCGAAAGCTCCGCCCCGATGTGCCTTTGAGCGCGCCGACATGTGACAGAAGTCGTAGCACCACCGGCCCGCCACGGCCCGACGCCTACGTTTCTGGCGTCCCCGGGCCGACCAGGCCCTCCTATGCAACAGGGAGGAACGCCGATGGCGCCCTCGACTCAATCTCCCACGATGCGAGGACACGTCGACTATGACTTCAGCAAGGTTTCCCCGGAGATCCGCAAAAGACTCCGGCCGCTCGGCACACTCGACAACTGGCACGCGATCGTCGCGATCCTCACGGACTACGTGGGCGTCGCCGTCGCGATCTGGGCGTGCCTGAACATCTCCTGGTGGCTGTACCCGCTCGCGCTGCTCTTCATCGGCTCGACCCAGCGCGCGATGGTCAACCTCCTGCACGAGGCGTCGCACAAGGTTCTCAGCCGTAATCCGGTGCTCAACCTGGTCCTGGGGACGGTGTTCTCCGGCTACCTCGTCTTCCACCTGTACTCGCCCTACCGGACCAGCCACATCGGCTTCCACCACCGCTACCTGGGAGACCCGCAGAAGGACCCCGACTACGAGTTCCACCGGGATCTGGGCCTGTACGACCCGGAAAAGTCGGACGCGCGCTTCTTCCTGGAGAACATCGCGCTGGCCGTCCTTGGCCTGCGTACCGCCTCATACGTCCGGTACATCGTCCGGGACCGGATCTTCTACCGGGGGCCGGGGACCAACGTCTCCATGCCGGTCGGCCTCGGCGCGGAACGGTTGATCTTCGCCGTGCAGTGGTTGCTGATCACGGCGGCCTGCGCCGCCTCCGGAACGCTGCACCTGCTGCTGCTCTTCTGGATCGTCCCGCTGTTCACCAGCGCGGTCGCCGTGGGGTGGCTTTCGGAACTCGCCGAGCACTACCCGATGCCCGAGAGCGAGCGCGCCCAGCTGTTGATGACGCGCAACCGCCATGGATGGGCCATGGAGAACTACCTGCTCGGGCGGCACCACGACAACTACCACCTGGTGCACCACCTGAACATGAGCATCCCGTTCTGGAACATGAAGCGCGCCCACCGCATCCTGCTCGACGATCCGACCTACGCGCGCTGGGACGCGCTGTGGGGCGGCATCGTCACCCGCGCGAAGAACAGGGCCGGGGCGGAGACGGTCGTGACGTACGCCGCGAAGTACCGGAGCTGGCGCCGGGCCGGCGGCGACCCCCAGGCATCCTCGCCCACCTTCGCCGAGGTGCTCACCCTCGCACGGGCCCAGCCGGGGCAGAGGCTCTAGGGAGGCACTCATGATCGATCAGACCTACTCCGCGCCGTGGCGCTCGTATCTCAACACGGCCGGCTCGGGGCTGCAGAGCCGTGAGACCCGCGACGCGGTGGCCGACTACCTCACGCTGGAGGGGACGATCGGCTCCTACTTCGCCGAACGTGCCTACGCGGAGCTGATCGAGGAGGGCGTGTACCGCAGTCTCGCGCAGCTGTTCAACTGTCCGCAGGAAGACGTGGCGATGTCGGACTCCGCGACACGCGCCTGGCACAGCGCCGTAGCGGGCCTGACCCTGACCGAACGCGACATCGTGTGGACGACGCCGTACGAATGGGCCGGCAATCTCCTCTTCCTCAAGAACGCGCAGAGAACCGCCGGATTCTCGATCCAGGAGATCCCGCTCACCCCGAGCGGGGACGTGGACGTCGAGTGGTGCCAACGGCACATCAGCGACCGGGTCGCCCTTGTCTCGGTGACACACATGCCCTCCTGCACGGGGGTCGTCACCCCACTGGCCCCGTTCTCGGAACTCGTCCGCGACCGGCGCACGCTGCTGGTCGTCGACGCCTGTCAGTCCGTCGGGCAGCTCCCCATCGACCTGGCGGCCACGCCCGTCGACCTGTTGACGGCGAACGGCAAGAAGTCGCTGCTCGGGCCGCGCGCCACCGGCTTCGCGGTGGTGTCCCCCCGCTTCCGTGAGGCGGCCGAGCCGGTCAGTGTCGACGTGCACACGCACGCTTTCGTGCCCGGCGGCGGCATCCGCCATCTCACCGCCGGCGCCCGCAAGTTCGAGCTCGGTGAGAAGAGTGTGTCGGCCTTCGTCGGGTTCGACACCGCCCTGCGGCAGGCCCGGTCCAACGACTGGGACCGGACGGCCGGTCTGTCACAGGAGCTGCGCGAGCGGGCCAGGCAGATCCCGGGGTTGCGCGTGCACGCTCCCGGCACCCAGCACACCGGCATCATCTGCGTCACCCACGAGCACCTGGGGCCCGAGCCGCTGTGGCACGAGCTGTGCCGAGCGGGCGTCGCCTGCTGGCTCATCGACGGCGCGCACACCCCCAACTACCTCTTGCGAAGCGGAATCCCGCGCGCTGTGCGGCTGGCCGTGGGACCTCGCACGACGCAGCTGGAGATCGACCACGCGATCCACGTCCTGGAAGAGACCGGCAGTCGCAGGGTCACCGTGCCCGCCGCGACCCAGCAGCAGAAGGAGTGGTCAGCGTGAAGAAGATCATCGTTCTTGGCGTCAATGCCACCAGCCTCAAGTACGTGCCCCAGGCGCTGCGTTCGGCAGGGTTCGAGCCCGTCCTCCTGGCGGACCCCGAGGCGTTCGCCGGCCAGGCCGCCCAGAGTCTGCGGGACTGTGTCTGCTACCCGGCAGACATCCAGGACCGGGCCGCGGTCCTGCGTCTGCTGGCCGAAGACCCGTCGATCACCGAGGACGCATTCGCCATCACCGGCCTGTATGACGAGAAGTTTCCGCTCATCGCGGAGATCGCCGCCACCTACGATCTGCACGGACCGGAACCGGTCGCGGTGCGGCTGGCCTCCAAGGCCGAAGTCGCGGCGCTCATACCGGAGTTCAGCCCGCCGACCTTGCGCTTCACGGCAGGCGAGGCGGCCCGGCTCGCAGTGGACCCCGCCACCCTGGCTCCGGCGCCCGACGGCTACATCCTCAAGCCGGCCGAGGAGGCCGGCGCGCGCGGCGCGGCGCGTCTGCCCCAGGGGTCCGGACCCGTGGACCTGTGGAACGCCGTGGCCACCGCCGGCCTGTCGCAGGACGCCGCCCACCCCTGGGTGCTGCAGGCGGACATCCGCGGGTCGCTGTTCAGTCTGGAGGGATACGTCACCGACGGCCGGATCGTCTTCATCGACTTCTCCCAGCGTGGGCGCATCTCCTGGACAGAGGTCAGTAATCTGCTTCCCGCCGACAGCCGGCTGCCTCACGGAGCCGAGGATCTGTGCAAGGCCGCTGTCACCGCGCTCGTCGAACGTTCCGGTCTGTCCCAGGGCTACTTCCACTGCGAGTTCCTGGTCAACGGCAGGCAGCCGTTCCTCATCGACGCCAACATCGGTCGCCTCGGCGGTGCTGCCATCGTCGAGCAACTCGCGCTCGCACACGCCCTGGACCCGGTCGAGATCCTCGCCCATGTCCTCACGCTGGGCCTGCCGGCCGCGGGAACCAGCCCGGAGCCCGCCTACCACGCCCAAGGCAGCGGCAAGTCCACCCTGTCGTACTACTACGGCATCGAAGGAGGCGGGCAGGTCACGTCGGTGACCGCGCCGGACGGTGGGCGCTGCCTGCACACCCAGGTCGCGCCGAAGGGCGCCCGCGTCGGGCCCGTGGGCACGGGCGACGCCGCCTGGGTCGGAATGCTCACCGGCCTCACGAGCGACGTGGCACGTGAGATCGAGGACGTCGTGGTGCACACCGCCGACGGCCCGCGCCGACCCGCCTGGGTGGCACCGTCATGAGTCGTGAGCGTGCGGCGCCGCCCGGCGGTTGGACGATCTACGCCGTCCGCTTCCTCACCTACAGCACCTGGGGTGTTCTGTATCCGTTCTTCACCGTGTGGCTGCTGGACCAGGAGATCTTCTCGACCGCGGACTGCGGGCTGATCACCGGTGCCGCGGTCCTCGCGAACCGGCTCGGCTCCCTGGCGTTCGTCCGCGTCCTGCCGCCGGGCCGCGAGCGCGGCTCCATCATCGGTTCACAGATCGTGATGGCGGCGACAGCAGGCCTGATGTGCGCCATGGTGCTGCTCCCGGTCGGCTCGCTCATCGCCTGGATGCTGGTCTCGGCGGCCTTCGGCCTGGCCGGTTCGCTGGCCACGCTCGCCCAACTGACGTTGATCGTGCACCAGTTCGGCCCGGAGGAGACCCGTCAGGCCTTCTCCTACGAGAACGTCGCACTCAACGCCGCCGGCGGCCTGGCCCCCTTCGTCTCGTCCCTGGCCTACGCCGCCACAGGCCGGTTCTACGTGTTGGCCCCGATCGGGTTCGCCGTGCTCGCGGGACTGCTGGCGACGCGCCTGGCGTCGGGACGCGCACCGGTCCACGAGGCGGCGATGAAGACGCCGGATGCCGCAGGTCTGCCCCGGGGCATGGCCGCTCTGCTGGGCGTCAACTTTCTGACCCACATCACGTACGCGCAGTTCTACGGTGTGTTCGCCGTCTACGCGAGCCCGAGCCTCGGAGCACGCAGCGTCGGCCTGCTGTTCGCCTTCGCCAGCGTCGCCATCGTGGTGACGCAGTCGCTGATGACCAGGTGGTTTCGAGAGACGCGCGAACCTGCCCTCATCGTGGGCGCCAACCTCGCACTGGGGGCTGGAACCGTCCTGCTCGTGGCTCCGCAGGGCGGCATGGCGCTGATGCTGCTCGCCGTCCTCGCCATCACCGTCGGCGAGATGCTCTACGGCCCGGTCTACCAGACGCTCGCCGTCGCCGTCGCGGGTGGACGAACGAGCCTGGCCGTCGGCGCCCTGACCTTCGTCTGGGGGCTGGCCGAATCCCTCGCCGTGGCCTTGGGACTGTGGCTCATCGGGGCCGGCCTCGGCGCCGCGACGTTCTTCATCGGAGGCGGGGCGGCCGTGGCCGTCGTCGTGATCGTCGCCGTATTCCACCGCTGCTTCGCTGCCATGGCGAACACCGACGCGCCCGCGCCCGCGGCCCGGCGCACCGCCGATTCCACCGCGTGACAGGAAGGGACATCGTGGCATCCGCACCCGCATCCGCACCCTCCATCGACCAGCGCCCCGCGTCCGGCCAACGGCCGGTCCGCGTCCTCAAGTTCGGCGGGACCTCGATGGGTACCACCCCCGAGCAGCTCGCACGGATCGCGCGCATCGTCGCCGCGGCCCATCGGCACAGCAACGTCGTGGCCGTCGTCTCCGCCCGCGGCGATTCCACCGACCGGCTCATCGACGAAGCCCGGTCGGCCGGCGCCGCGCCACCGGGCCGTGAACTCGACCAGCTGATGGCCACGGGCGAAGCCCGCTCGGCTGCCCTGCTGGCCATCGCCCTGCACGAACTGCGCGTACCCGCGGTGTCGTTGCTGGGATCACAAGCCGCGTTCAGCGTGTCCGGCAAGCACACGAACGGGCGCATCGAAAGTCTGGACACCGCACGGCTGCGCCAGACGCTGTCCCGCGGGGAAGTGGCCGTCGTGGCCGGCTTCCAGGGCCTGAACGCGGACGGCGATGTCATCACCCTGGGCCGGGGTGGCTCCGACACCTCGGCCGTGGCTCTGACCGTCGCGCTCGGAGCCGCCGCCTGCGAGATATACACCGACGTCGACGGCGTCTTCTCGGCAGACCCGCGCATGGTGCCGCAGGCGCGGCTGATTCCGGTCGTCCGCAACAGCGTCATGTCGGAGATGGCCCACGCCGGAGCCCGCGTACTGCACACGCGCTCGGTGGAACTGGCCGGCCGCGCGGGCGTCGCCCTGCACGTACGGAGCACCGTCAGCGGTAGCCCGGGGACCGTCGTGGTCTCCGAACAGGAAGGAACAGACCCCGTCATGCTGGAAACCGAAGACCGTGTGACAGCCGTGTCCCACGAGCCGGGGAACGCCCGGATCACGATCGTGGGCGTCTCTCCCGACGCTCCGCTGCCGGGAACCGAAGTCCTCGCCCTGCTGGCCGACGCATCGGTGCCGATCGACGTGATGACCAGGTTCACCGACGGGTCGCAGCGGCACGGGTGGGACTTCACGGTGCCGGCCAAGTACATCGACACCGTGACCAGCCTGCTCACGACCCTGCCCGGCAGGGTCGCCGTCGACCCCGCCGTGGCCAAGGTGTCGGTCGTCGGTTCCGGTCTGATGAGCGACCCCCGAACCCTGGGCCGCATGCTGAACACGCTGCTCGCCGAGGGGATCGACCCCCTGTCCCTGGCCACCTCGCAGAGCCGCATCTCCGCGACGGTCACCGAAGCGGACTGCTCCCGCGCGGTGGAGGTCCTGCACGCGGAGTTCGTGTCCCTCCCCGACCCGCACGAGGCGATCGGGCCATCGACGGTCACAGTCGGCTCACCCGTCTGACCCTCCCGGCTCATCGCCGAACACGTCCACAAGCTTTGCCGTGCGCCACCCGCCAGTCACCGAAAGGGGCCCTCATGACCGAGCCGGATCTGTTCCGCGCCGGGCACCACCTGCGGGTACTGCGACAGCCGCGCACGACGGAGATCGCCGACGGGGTGTTCGCCCACATCTCACCCGACGACGGCTGGTGCCAGAACAACGCGGGCATCATCACGGGGCCCGAGGGGGTCACGGTCATCGACACGGTCGCGACCGAAGCACGCACGCCGGCCCTGCGCGCCTCCGTGGAATCCCTGCGCGCGGGACCGGTCCGCAAGGTCGTCAACACACACCATCACGGCGGCCAGACCTACGGCAACGGTGCCTTTCCCGAGGCGACCGTCATCGCGCATTCGCTGACGCGCAGCGAGATGGCGGAGACGGGGCCGCCGCTGACGGAGTTGTGGCCCGACGCCGACCGGGACGAAGTCGGTCTCGTCCTGCCATCGGTCACGTTCGACGAGGGACTCACCCTCTACAGCGGGGACCGTCGCATCGAGCTCGTCTTCTGCGGGCCCGCGCACAGCACCAACGACGTCGTGGTGTGGCTGCCCGAGGACCGGGTGCTGTTCACCGGCGACGTGGTGCTGGCAGGGGCAACCCCCTGCACGGTGATGGGCTCTGTGGAAGGGGCGTTGGCGGCCATCAGGACGCTGCGGGCGTTCGGCGCCCGTACGGTCGTCTGCGGGCGAGGTCCGGTCCGGGGCACGGAGGTCTTCGCCGAGACGGAGGCCTACCTGCGGTGGATCCAGATCGTGGCGATGGAGGGCTGGCAGCAAGGCCTGACGCCGCTGGAGACCGCCAAGAAGGCAGGGGCGGGCCCCTTCCGCCGACTGACCGGCGCCGAGCGCATCGTGGGCAATCTCCACCGGGCCTACGCCGAACTCGACGGCGGCGCCCTGGGGCGGCCCCTGGAACTGCCCCAGGTCTTCCGGGAGATGGCGGAGTTCAACCACGGGAGCGCCATCACCGGATACCTGGCCTGAAACAGCCGGTGTTCATGCTCTCATCGATCCATTGACAGAACCGCTCGGTTGGTTTTTTCTGTGCTGTGAGTGTGCGGCCAGGACCGTCCGAGTTCCCCTCCGAGCAGTTCTTTCGTCAGCACAGTCAGTCATACGAAGGAAGGAACAGACGTGTCTGTTGAAACGATTGCGGATGCACAGGCCGGGATCCCCGATGTGGTTCGGCTCCTGCCGAGCTTCGACGTGGACTCCTTGGTGCGCGACGTGAAGGCCTTGCGCGCGGAACAGGCCGCCGACTGGAAACTGCAGAAGACCTTCGTCACCGATGACAACCTGGTCGAGACCGAGCTCGACTGGCACATCATGCCCCTGCGCAGCACGGGCGGTGACAAGGCGCGCACCGACCCGGGCGGACCGGGTCTGGTGTCGTTCGCCGACACTCCCCACACGGAACTCGCGCCGAACCTGCATGCGGTGATGCGGGCGATCCCCTCACCGCTGCGCTCCGTCCGGCTGATGGCACTGGGCCCGGACACCTACGGCCCCGACCACTTCGACAACAAGTACGCGCTCACCTGGGGCATCGCCCGGCTGCACGTACCGGTGATCACGCTGCCGGAGGCGAAGCTGTTCTTCGGGCAGACCCCGTATGTGTGGGAAGCGGGCTCGCTCTGGTTCGGCAACTTCGCCCGCACCCACCGGATCGAGAACAGCGGCCGCACTCACCGCGTGCACTTCGTGATGGACGTGCAGGTGACCGAGGCGCTGTTCGACCTGTTCCCGCCGGAGGCCCGCGCCGAGCTGCCCTTCGACAAGATCATGGTCAATCGCGAAGAGCAGCCGTTGCAGCCGTCGGCCCTGCACCAGGTCGCCTTCGAGGTACCGAAGTCCTTCACCGACTGGGAAGAGGACGACGGCGAGTTCCTCGTCGACCAGCCGACGGTGCCGGCCGAGATCAGGGTGCAGGACGGCCGCCTGGTGCTGCACTACGACGGCGCCCCCTACGCGGGTCTGGTCCACATCGGGGACAACGAATTCCGCTTCCAGGGATGGACCGACGAGCGCACCGTCCAGGTCGTCGACGACGCGGGACAGCGACGGGTCGTGCTGCGTACCAGGGTCGGCAAGCAGGTCCGGACGCTGGCGATCCCAGCGACGTCCCAGAGCGTGTGATCTGCCGCGGTGGAGGCCGATATGAGCATGACCGTGAACAACTGCCGGACCGCCGGCTTCGGCACCCCGACCGAGGGCCTTGGCACCGAGGAATGGGACCGGCTGGCAGGCGACCACCTCTATTCCACCAGCGGGTGGCTGGACTTCAGCGTCCATGACCCCGGGGGGCGCACGCTCACCGGGAACGTGCACGCCCGGCTGCCCGGGGGCACCGCGGCCGTTCCGGTCACCGCGGTCTGGGAGGAGAACAACGGGTTCTACCAATGGAGTCGACTGCTGGACAAGGCAGGCCTGCCTGCGGCGAGCCCGCAGGGTCTGCTCGTCGGCCCGCGCCGTGGCTATCAGACGAATCTGCTGATCAGCGAAGGGGTGGATCGCTCCGAAGGGGCCTCAGCCCTGGTGGAGGAACTCGCCGGCCTGCGCAGGCGGGCCGTGGCGGACCGGATGTTCGACCACGGCCGCCCCGACCAGATCCCGTGCCACGGCATGTTCCTGACCAGCGCCGACGTGAGGGCCCTGCGCTCGGCCGGGGTACGCGCCGAGCCCGTACTGTGTGCCGCCGACGCGTGGATCCGTACCGAGGGCGAGGACTGGAACGGCTGGATGCGCACGCTGCCGTCCAAGCGCCGCGGCGAGCTGATCCGCCGGGACCAGCGGCGCTTCGATTCCGCGGGATACCGCTTCGTCGAGAAGCCGCTGTCGGAGTGCTACGAAGAGGCGGCCCTGATGTCCCAGGGCACGCAAGCCCGCTACGGACAGCCTGCCGACGTGTCGGTGCTCGCCGAGTCCCTGCGTGTTCAGGCCGAAACGATGGGCGACGCGGCACGGGTGCTGATGTGCGGCCTGGACGGCGAACCTCCCGTCGGATTCCTGCTGTTCTACCGCTGGGGCGACGCGACGTTCCTCAAGGGCGCCGGCTTCCACTACGACCAACTGGTCGGCGTCGCCGAGTACTTCAACCTCGTCTACTACGAGCCGATCCGCGACGCGCTGCGCCGTGGCAGGCGCTGGATGCACGCCGGAATCGCATCCACCGACACCAAGGCGATGCGTGGCGCCGAGGTCCGCCCCCTGTGGATGCTCGATGTGTTCGGCGACGCCACCGACAACGACGCGATCCGTGCCTACAACGCGGCCCAGCTGCGCGAACTCACCGAGTCCTCCACAGCGGTGGCCAAGGCAGTGGTCGAAGACGAGTGGCTGGAGTTCTGTTGAAGTCGCGCCTGTTGCTCAACGGGGACTTCGCTCGCTTCTGGCTGAGCCAGGTACTGACCAGCGTCGCGTCCAAGAGCATGACGATGGTCTTCCCGCTGCTGGCGACGATCTCGTTCGCGGCCACGCCCTTCGAAGTGGGCGTGGTCGCCGCCGCCCAGTACGTGCCGGTGCTGGTGGTGACCCTCTTCATCGGGGTATGGCTGGACCGGCGACCACGACGGCCCACGCTGCTGTTCACCGACGTGGCGGGCGGGTTGGCGCTGCTGGTCATCCCGGTTCTCAGCGGGCTCGACGAGTTCCACATCGGGATGCTGTACGCGGTCGCGTTCGGTTTCGGCTCGCTCGTCGCCATCGCCGAGGTCTGTGCGCAGGCGTATACGCCGAGTCTGGTTCACGAATCCGACCTGGTCGCCGCGATCGGGCGGCTCGAAGCGGTGTTCACGCTGGTCGTGGTTGCCGCACCTGGCCTCGGCGGACTGCTCATGAACTGGTTGGGCGGCTCCGGAGCAGTTCTGATGGGTGCGGCGTTCTACTTGATCGCGGCGCTCGTCCTGCTCACCGTGACCCGCCGCGAGCCACCGGTCGTCGCGCCGGTGACCCGCGAACGCATGGTGAGCGAAATCGCCGCGGGAGCCCGGCTCCTGCTGTCCATACCCGTACTGCGGACGCTGATCGGGCAGGCCGCGCTGTTCAACTTCTTCGAGCAGGCGATGCTGACCCTGTACACCGTGTACGCGGCCTCCGTCGTCGGCGTCACGCCCGCGCTGCTCGGCCTGACCGTGACGCTCGGCGCCGTCGGTTCCATGCTGGGCGCGGTCGCTGCCGAGCAGGCTGAACGCAGGTGGGGGCTGAAGCGGGTCGTCGTGGCGAGCATGGCCATCGCGTCGTTCGCGCCGGTGCTGATCCCGCTCGCCACGGATCCCACCCCGCTCACCGTGACGATCTGGTCCGTCTCCTTCGTTCTCTACGGATTCGGTCTGACCGTCTACAA
>NZ_BAAAUG010000235.1:0-1805 GCF_039533825.1 Streptomyces rectiviolaceus | reverse complement strand
GGATGAGGTTGAAGACCCCCGCGGCGGTCCAGCGGCTGAAGAACCCGAACACCGTCTTGAAGGGTGGGAAGTCGCTCGGCAGGGCCGACCATTTGCAGCCGGTGTCGACTGCTGGGCATGGTGGTGCCTCCTGGCGGGGGGGTGCCCCTATCTCTTCGGTCAAGCTCGGAGAGGATGGGGTCATGGTGGATGGGGATCAGGGCCGGGACTGGATGGGTCGCACCTCGGCGCACTACGGGGCCTTGCATGGAGACGTCGCTGGCTTGAGGGCAGCCTTGGCCGGTGGGGCAGATCCCTGCCTGCCAGACAACGCAGGGATGACGCCCCTGCACTTTGCCGCGCAGTCTCAGGCTGCGTCGGCCGCAGAGGTCCTTCTGGCGGCGGGTGCGTCCGTGGACGTCGGTGACGGCAACGGCAATACCGCTCTGTTCAACGCGGTGTTCAACTACCGAGGTGATCCGGCAACGCTTCAGGTGCTGCTGAAAGCCGGAGCCGATCCCGAGCAGCGGAACGCGAAGGGCGTGAGCCCGCGTGGTCTCGCCGATCTGATCGGCAACTATGACGTGGCCGTTCATGTGCCCGGCGCCGGGCAGAACCGGTAGGCCCTGGTCAGACGCGCTCTGCCTCTCATACTGCTGCCTATCGTGGTTCATAAAAGGTGCCGTCGCGGAGCATCGCGAAGAGGACATCGGCTCGGCGTCTGGCGAGGCAGAGCAGGGCTGGGTGTGGTGTTTGCCCTGGGCGATTTTCTTGTCGTAGTAGGTGCGGGAGGCCCCCTACGAAGACCCACAGCCGCCCGTGCTGCTCGTCTTCCACCAGATCGGCGCCCGCCCCGCCCGCGGCCAGATGAAGAAGGTCGCCGAACTCACCCGCGCGCACTGGAAGGGCAGTTGGGACCGCGAGGACCAGTTCCACCGCTACGACGGGAAGATCCCGATCGTGGCCACCACCCTGGACCTGCTGCGCGACCACGGCCCGGCCGGGCGCGTGTTCTGGCGCTTCGGCCGCGATCACTACGAGAGCCTGCTGGACGCGATCGGCAACCCCCGCATGGACGCCGCCCTCGCCGACCGCCGCAAGCACGAGGAAGCCCGGCGAGCGGCCTTTCAAGCCGATCAGCAGCGCCGGGAAGAGGAAAAGGCCCGGGCCGACCGCGCCTCTCTACGGAGGTGGGCCTATACCTACGCCCAGCGGGCGTTCATCCGGTATGCAGAGCGCATGGGTCGCGAGGTGCTGGTCGAAGACGTCCCCGAGACCGCCCTCGAGCTGCCGGGCCCGGGCGAAGAGCGGGCCGGGCTCCAGGAGCAAGAGGTCATAGCGCAGATGCGTGCGCTGACGCCCCTGCAGCGGCAGGTTATGGCCCTGACTCTGGTCGACTGGTCACCGACCGAAATCGCAGAGTTCCTTGGGATCACCGCAGGGGCTGTAAGGGTGAGTCTGCACCGGGCTCGCCGCGTCCTCACCGATCGGCTAAACGTCGACGGTAAGTAGTGGCCCGGGCCACCGTGGGGTAGTGCTGTCACGCGGTGGCTCTGTTCACAGAACGCGACAGCACTTGTTCGCGACTTTGGGAGGCATCGCCACCTCGCCCGGAATCGAACGGCGCACGACATCGGACAGCACCCTGTGGCGGCATAGTGCGGCCGTAGGAGGTAAGTGGAGACCGTTAGGCGTCCTCTGCTCTCTCGGTCCCCCCGCCTCGGCCGGATCGCTGACGCAACAGCCACCCTGGTTGCCTGCTCGACTTCCGTCGCCTAGTCTAGGTAGACCTACCTACCTAGTTTGGATTGTGATGAGCGAGACCG
>NZ_BAAAUG010000234.1:0-1720 GCF_039533825.1 Streptomyces rectiviolaceus | reverse complement strand
CGACCAGGGCACCCCCATCGAGGCCGCCTGCCGCATCGTCATCCTCGAAGACCAGCTCGAAGAAGCCCAACGCATCAACACCGAATACCGCCGCACTGCCGGAACGGCACACCCCACCACCGCGGTCTGAGAACCTGCTGCGAAAGGTCATGCCAAGCGTCGCTGACACAGGCTGACCACACGCTGGATGGTCAAGATCCTGGCCGGATAGGGCGGTCAGTCACTCACCGGGGCCGACCGCGGGCGCCGCCCCTACTTGGTCGTGTGCGTGGGGTAGACCTCGACGTCGGTGTTGCGGGGATCAGCCCGAGGATGACCTGGCCGATCTCGCTGTCCGCAGGTCCGATGTCATTGGGGTCGTGCGAACCGACCAGCGCCGCCGAGTTGTGCTTGCGGCCATCGCGGACGACTTCCAGCAGCAGCTCGCAGCCCTCGGGGGAGGAGGTAAGCCACCAGCACTCATCCCACACGGCGGCCGTGAACTCCTCGTCGCGCTGGAAGCCGATCTTGCGGCAGAGGGCGGCGATCAAGTACATCGCCGCGCGCCCGAACGTCTTCTCGAACTCGAGCCGGTCCACGCGCGAGCCTTCCAGCTCACGCTTCTTGGGCAGCGCGAGGGAGGCGACGGAGAACACCACGGAGTCGGCCTCGGAGGTGCGCACGACGGGCAGCGTCTCGTCGAACAGGGCCCGGCCCAGGTCCTTGCGGGCCACCGCGCCCAGTCGGCGCGCCATCGTCCGCGAGACCGGATCTTCCGCACCACGCGTGGTCAGCTACTCGGCCAGGACCCGCATCGAGGCCTGCGGCCCGGCGAGCACCGAGGAGATCGCCTCCGACAGGGCGATGCCCTCATCACTCATCGGTGACATGCCCAGCAGCAGAGTCAGAAAGGACTCGGTGAAGCGCTGCGCCTCCTGGGGATTGTCGAAGATCCGCAGCGGATCGAGGGAGACGGAGGCGGTGTTGTCGATGGTGATGACCTGGGTCTCGCCGGGGCAGGAGCGGGCGAACTTCACCCATTCCTGCTTCGGCGTGCGGTCCACGATCACCGCACGGCTGCGGCTGCCCCGCACACCCTTCCAGCGCCCGGCGGCCAGGGATCGCGTACACCGCCGCCTTCAACGCGACGGACTTGCCCGCGCCGAGCTCCCCGCAGTACGCGGCCGAAGCGGAGGCGTTCTCCCGCGGCGCCCGCGCGAAGTCGATCAACACGGGGCGCATGCCGCCGCCGGCCAGCTGCAGCCCGTACAGCGGCCCGTTGTCATCGCCCAGGCCGCTGGTAACAGCGGGCACTGAACTGCTCGTTGGGGCCGTCGTCCATCGATGCCACGCCGATCATCGGTCCCCGGCGGCCGCCCTCGCGCCACGCGGCCTCCGTTTGCGCCAAGAGGTCCAGCGAGGGCACGAGCACCAGCACACGGCCCGCGTGAAGCTCTTCCGCGCTATGTACCGCGACCTGAGTCTTCCCAGATCCGGTCGCCGTGATCACCTGTGTTCGGAGCCCCCGCTCCGGCATCAGCGAGCCCGCGGGTAGCTCGAGCGCGCAGGACTGCGTCAACGGCTTCTCGTTGGTGGGGACGCAGTCGCTTCACTGCCATTTCGATCTGCCTTCTTCCTCGGGCACGCCTGTGGCATCACGCGAGTGGCCACCACACGCCAGACTGCGAATCTGCAACTCGATGTCACCGGGCTCCGCGCTTCATGGCACCGCTGTTGTACA
>NZ_BAAAUG010000233.1:0-8034 GCF_039533825.1 Streptomyces rectiviolaceus | reverse complement strand
ACTGGTTCGGCGCGACAGCCGACCCGTATGACGACGACATGGACGCCGACGGCCTCGGCCAGGACGGCGACCTGTGATGGGCGTCTTCCCCGGCACCCAGGTGCACACCGCTGACAACTGCGTCCCGGCGCTGGGCGACGAACTCGCTGGCCTGCTTGAAGACCTGCGCGGGTTCCACGCCGGCCTCGACCAGATCTGCGACGGCATCCAGCACCTCGCCCTCGACCGCCTCACCATCCGCCAGACGCAGTCGGTCGTGACGATGCTCGCCGGATCCACCGACCCGGCCGGACAGCAGATCGACGCCCTCGCGCTGATCGCCGCACTCGTGCAGCGCCTGCTGAACGCCGACGAGAACCCCGCCCTCCGTGATCTCCCCGCCGAGGTGCAGGACCAGGCCCGTACCGCCGCCGACGAACTCGCCGACCACGACGCCCACTACACACCCCGCAGCGCCATCGCCAAGACCGTCTACGAACTCCAGCCCACCCTCTGACCAGCCAAGGAGCTTCACGTGAGCATCGGATCCGACTACGCCCTCACCGGCCCACAGATCGAGGACATCTTCAACGTCCGGCTCCGCCCCTACCTCCCCGCCTACCTGACGAACGTGGCCCCCAAGACGTATGGCGTCCGCTACACCTTCAAGCCGTTCACGGGCCGCGAGGAGGAGCCGACCGCCCCGCGGCGTATCTACGACGACCCGAAGCTCGCCTACCAGCACCTCGACGAGAAGGCCGGCCGACCCGTCGCCGACGAAGCCGAGTACGACCTGCGCGAGGCCGCCCGGTTCTTCCTGGACGACGTCTACAGGGAGGCCCGCATCGAGTGGAAGAACGCCCGCCACGTCGCCGAACTCAAGACCGTCGTCAAGGACACCGGCGACCGCTGGAAGGCGCACGGCCGGGCCAAGGACGCAGTGGAGGCCGCCTTCTCCTACCTCCGCGACCCGCAGGCCGCCAAGGAGTGGCCCTCCGCGGTCTCCCGCCTCGTCGACGCGCAGGACACCTACCTGGCCGCCGCCCTCGCCTTCGACACCCGCGCCTCCGAGATCGCCGAGGTTCACGACCGGTACATGCACGAGGAAAGCCTCGGCTACGACGAAGCCCTGAAGGCTGCCGGATACCCCCAGGGCAAGGACTGGCCGATCGGTTCCCCCGGCGACTACGGCAGGAACTACCGCGGCGAGTACGACTCCGGAACCCTCGCCGGCCAGGCCCAGGCCGCGATCAAGGCGCAGGAGGAACACGTCGCCAAGGTGGGTCGCCTCTCCGGCGCCGTCGCCAACTGACCGTCCGCCCACCGGGGGTCCGGTCGCCGAGCCGACAGACGACCGGACCCCACCCCCACCCGGAAGGAGCGAACGAAGTGACCACGCAAGCCGAGTGGCTGCAAAAGGCGCTCCGTAGCCAAGCAATCGCCGCGAAGATCGCCGACCTGCTCAACGAGATGGAACCGAACACCGTAGACGCGCAGATCTACGGACCCGGTTTCTGCATCCGCGGCTTCGGCGGCAACTTCCACGTCGACTCACTGCTCAGCGCCAACGACCTCCGTCCGATCCCTGACGGACACCGCCCACCCACCTCGCCCGAAGGGACCAGCTCATGACCTCGAAGGAACACGAGCCCACCCAGGCCACCGACGAAATCGTCGACGACTACCGGCTCATGGTCTGACCGCGCCCGGTGCTGCCCCAGCCGCCCCGGTGGAACAGCGCCGAGTACGACCAGACCGCCCCGCCGAACAGACCGGAGAACCCGATGCGCGACTTGATCCGCCGCCTCACCCGCACCGCTTGGACCTGTATCTGCGGCAACACCAACGCCGACGACGCCAGCGTCTGCACCTGCGGCAAGCCCTGGTAGACCCCCACCACCCACCGCGCACCGACCGGACCGTGAAGGAGAAATCCGTGCAGAAGCCCGACCCGCGACCCGCCGGCATCGTCGCCCTCACCCTCATCGTCGCCACCGGCGTCGGCCGACTCCTCCACGCCGTCGGCTGGCCGCCCGCCGCCATCGGCGCCTACGCCACCCTCATCCTCGCCGCGGGCATCGCCGTCGCGATCCTCCTCTCCGACCCCACCCTCACCGCCGCCGCACTCCGTCCAGGACGCGTACAGCGCCGCACCCGCCGCGACGGAGGCCAGCGATGAAGCCCCTCCAGAAGGCCAAGGTCTTCGTCTTCCTCACCCGCCACCCCGCCCTGCGCCGCGCCTACCGCACCCCTGCCCCCACCGCCCGCCAGCTCGCGAAGGACCCCAACGTCCACTGGACCAACACCACGTTCGACCACAGCCCCGACTACGACGCCGTACAGAACCTCGCCGCCTGCGAAGCGCCCACCGCATCCGCCGCCTGACCCGGAAGGACACCGCCATGACGACGCAGTCCCGCATCACCGGAACCGCCAGCCAAGCCGCCCGCAACGCCACCGGAAAGAGCATCACCGCGCCCCACACACCCTGGCCCGAAGGCGTCACCACCCGCTTCCTCACCTACATGGGCGAGCTCACCGGCGACCTCAACGCCACCGTCGACATCGTCGACACCGGCATCCCCACCGACGGGTTCTCCACCGCCATCTGCCGACCCTGCGGCGACTCCACGGAACACCTCCGCACCCACCGCCCCAGCCTCCTGTCCTGGGCTCAAGAGCACGCCGTCACCTGCCGAGCCCTCGCCCAGCCCGCCGCCTGACCCGAAAGGACACCGATGACCCAGCAGTCCGGAATCACCGGCACCGCCAGCAACACCGCACGCAACGCCCCCGCCCTCACCGACTACTTCTGGGCCATCACCGTCCAGCCCGCCCAGACCCTCCCCGGCGCCACCGCTCTCATCACCCTCAACGGCACCATCGGCGCCGGCCCCAACGACACCCGACAGTCCCTCTTCACCAAGATCCGCGAATACGTCAGCAACGACCTCCGCCGCAACGGCCAGCCCGAAGGACACAACGTCCTCTTCTACACGCTCGAGCCCAACCAGCTCTGACCAGGAAGGACCCGGTCGTGTACCTGCTCTACCTGGCTCTGGGACTGGTCGTCACCGGAATCCTCTACGCCCTCACCGCCGCCAAGCGCAACGAGCTCATCGAACAGCGGCAGCAGGCAAACGCCCCCAAGTCGACGTGCTGCCACCACCACTGCTGCTGCACGACGCGCACCTGAGACCCGCTACCCGACACCCCCACAGGAAGGACCCGCCCATGCTGTCCCAGCTGCAGAACGCGGTCGCGCAGATGCCGGTACAGGCATGGGCCGCCCTCCTCGCCCTGGCCGCCCTCGCCTTCGGCCACCGCATCGGCGCCACCAAGTCCCGCCCCCACACCACCCGCAAGACCCGCGACCCCAAGAAGCGGCGCACCATCACCGGCTTCCTCGGAATGGGCCTGGTCACCCTCCTCGGCTTCGGCCTGTCCGCCGACACCAGCATCCGCTTCGCCGAAACACGCCTCCACATGGTCGAACCGTGGACCCTCACCATCGGCCTGGCCCTCGAAGGCATCGTCCTCGGCCTCACGCTCTACTCCTGGGCATTCGAAGACAAGGGCACCGCCCGTGCCGCATACCTCCTCGTCTTCGCCCAGGCGATCGGCGCCGTTGAAGTCGTCCGCTACGAGGGAGAGGACCTGGGCACCGCCCTCGTCCGCATCGTCGGCCCCGTCATGCTCGCCTACGGACTGCACAAGCTCCTCGGCCTCGAAGCGAAGCTCGGGAAGATCGAGATCAAGTCCGACGGTCTCCTCGCCCGCTGGTGGCGCGACCGGATCAAGCGCCTCGAAAGCCAGCTCGGCATCGGATCCCGCGGCGCCGACGCCCAGGCCATCAGCCGCCGCAACGCCCAGGACAAGCTGATCACCCTCGCCACCCTCGGCAAGCCGTGGTGGGCCATCGGCAAGTTCGGCACCCGCCGCTACGAGAAGGCCCTCATGCGCGCCGGAGACGCCTCCTTCCACGGCCTGGACGACACCCTCGACGAACTCGGTACCGAACTTCAGATCACCACGCGCATCGACCGAATGGGCGCCTTCAAGTCCCTCCCGACCCGCGCCGAGGACTACACCCTCCGCTCCCTGCGCCCCACATTCGACCCCCAGGGCGCACCCGGCACCAACCCCGACCCCAGCAGCCCTCTGACCAGCGAGGGCACAGCAGGGCGCACCGAGGGGCCCACACCGGGCGCGGCCGGGGCGACCCCCGGCGAGGCGCAGGCGAACAAGAGGCCCGACGGAGGCGAAACCGACCGCCGCCGCCTCGCCTTCGACCTCTACTTCGACCTCCGCGGCACCGGCCCCGCCCCCTCACAGAACACCTTCGAAAAGGCATGGCGCGACGCCGGATACGGCATGAAGACCGACGACATCCGCGCCCTCTACAAGGACGTTCACACCAAGGTCACCGGCGGCAATCCGTGACCACCCATCCGACGACGCCAGACCTCGATCAGGAGACCCCGACCATGCCCCAGCCCACCGACTTCGAGGACCCGCCCACCCAGTGGGCCTCCGACACCATCACCGCCGCCGAAGGCAAGAAAGCCCTCCTCCACGCCCTCGACCTGATCCGCGACCACCTCCACCGCAACCCCGAACACACCGAACCCATCCGCCTCCACATCGACCTCAACTTCCGCCCCGACCCGACCGAAGCACCCGCACAGAACCAGCCCTGACCAGCACCAACACCCCCCGTACGGCCGGAACAGGAGAACCCCGCACATGGACATGACCGAGATGATGACCCGCGACGGATGTGGCGAGTTCAGCAGCGGGCAACGCGACACCTTCGTCAACGACGCCGCCGAGATCCGGCAAATCGGCCTGATCTTCAAGGCGCGCATCGCCCAGTCCAAGGTCGAAGGCGATAAGCCTTGGTCAGCGAAGTACCGCGCCTACAAGGTCGGCAAGCAGTTCGAGGACCTCGCCCGACTCCTGGAGAAGGCCGCCGCCAAGTGCGAAGCCGTCGACGCCACCTACAGCCGGGAAGTCCTCGACCTGCCCGAACGCCGCGACAAGGCCCTTGAGAAGAAGCAGCAGCGCAAGGAGCTCCGGCAGCTGACCAGGGCGAAGGCGCAGGGCGTGGCCGCGGGGACGCTCACCGAGTCCGCACGCGGTCTGGCCGCCGACCCCCGCACCACAGGCCAGACCCCGACCATGCCGAACGCCGTGCAGCCGGAACCGCAGTACGTACACCCCCACGCCTACGCCCCCAACGCGTACGCCGGCACCGGCGACCCGCTCGGGAACATCACCGACCACTTCGGACTTCCGGAGGCGATGTGAGCCCCGAAGAAGCCTCGATGGCCAACCAAGCGGAGCACTACAACGCCGGCCAGGCCAAGGCCGTTCAGAAGGGCCCCATGCACGTCATCACGTTCTGGACGAACGTGTGCCGCAAGGTCGCCAAGGACGCGCTGGAGAACGGGGATCCGAGCGTCGCGAACCGGTTGGCGTCGCAGCTCCACGACTTCTACCGGAGTCACGGGCAGTGACGCTCATCGTCATCATCACCCCCGGAAAACGAGGTGATGAAGGTCCCTACGTGCATGCGCAACGCGCACGCGCGAGAGTGCCCGACCCGATTACCCACTGTCAACCCTGGAAGGGGGCGCGATGAGCGGCAACGACGACAACAACCCGGGCGCCACGATCTTCAACTTCGCGTCGCGCACCGGCCACACCGGCTTCAACCTCACCCCTACCGGACCGCCCGCAGACGGGGCGCCGGACAGTCAGGTCCCCGTCCCCCAGGCCGTCTTCGGGACCGGAAACGGAACCGCCGGAACGCGGGAGCGGCGCAGTCCTCTGCAGAGCCTCAACCAGCTCCCCAGCCCCGGCCCGGCGATGACGCCGGTGGTGCCCACGGGCAGCCCGCAGCCGGGTCTGCCCGACACGTTCCGCGGGCCCGGACAGCCGGACCGGGTCGGCCCGCGGATGGGCGCCCTGTCGCTCGCGGCGATCCTCGCGGTGTCGGTGGCCGCGCTGCGCGGGGCGTGCATCGCGCTCGAGGACTGGCGCCAGCGGCGTATGGACAAGGCCGCCGAGACGGCGCCGCTGCGGGAGGCGCGGGCCAAGCACAAGCTGGCGATGGCTCAGGCGAGGTTCGGTTCTCAAGAGGCGGCGGCGAAGAACGCTGCGGCCGCGGACCAGGCGTCGGCCAAGCACGCGCAGACGATGCGCAGTATCGGCGACAAGAACGCCAAGCAGACCAAGAAGGTGCCCTCGAGTTCGGAGTTCGGCCGGAAGACGGCCGGCGGGGCAGGAGCGAAGGGCGGCAGCTCCGGAGGCGGCAAGGGCGCAGGCACCGGGCCGGGCCGCGGAGGCAAGGCGGGCTCCGGTATGGGCCCGAAGACCGGCCAGGGCCGCGGAGCGGGAGTCACTGGCGGTGGCGCGGGCGGCGGGAAGGGCCGCGACCTCAAGAAGAACAGCACGGGCAAGGACCTGAACGGGCCGAAGAAGCCGCAGGGCCCCAAGACGCCCGACACGCCGGGCAGGCAGAAGTCGCCGATGCGGACCTCGCAGGGTGCCGGAACTGACCTGAAGAAGAAGCCCGGCCAGGGCAGGGACGAGCCGGGCAAGGGCCGCGACCTCAAGAAGCAGCCGCCGGGCAAGGACGCCGGACGCACCCGGCTGCCGCAGGCGCTGAAGGACACCGCGCACAAGGCCGCCGACCGCAGGCTCGACAACCGGCGCAAGAACCTCGACAAGCCCGCCGCGTGGAAGCACGACCCCAAGTCCGGGCCCGACAGCAAGAGCAAGCACGACCTCAGCAAGGACACCAAGACACCGAAGCCCGGCACGGACAAGCCCAGCAAGGTCGATCTCAGCAAGGACAAGGCCTCCAAGGGCAAGCCGGGCGACAAGAACAGCAAGAACGACACCGGCACGCCTGGCCGGACGAAGCTGTGGGACGCGGTCAAGAACGACACCAAGGCCGCCGCGAACGACCGCTGGAACAAGCGGGGCAGCCACCACGGGGTGCCGCCACTGTGGAAGAACGACAAGAAGCGGCAGAAGAAGCAGCCCAAGCAGGAGCAGCGCAAGACCGAGAAGCCCCGCACCAAGAAGCCGAAGACCGCGCCCACCGGAAGTGGCACCGGCCCGAAAGACCGGTGGAGCAAGGCCCGCGACCGGGTCCGCAATGCCCGGCCCGGCAGGGGCGGATGGGTCAAGGACGACTGCTTCGGCGGCACCACCGCCCCCGGCAGCGGAACACCCGCAGGCGGAGCCACCACCGGAACCGGGCCAGGCCCCAGCACCAGCAGCGGGCACAGCACGCGGAACACCGGCAGGCGCCGCAGCCCGCGCGAGAACGCTTCGCGGGCCGGACAACGCCGCTACGAGCCGATCTTCCGTGACGACGAGCCGGACCCGAAGGCCAAGACCAGCGCGCCAACCGGCATCAGGCGCGGACAGGACGCGCTGCCCGCCCAAGGGCCGCTCACTCTGCCGCCCGCCCCCGAACCGCACTCACCGCGTCCCGGCACCACCCGCCCCAAGGAGGCCTACCGCATGCCGCCCGCACCGGTCCCCGCCCAAGACCCCCGCCTCAAGCAGGCCCGCAAGCAGGCCGCCCGCACCGGCAGCAACGTCATCCGCCAGGCCCGCCACATGGACGCCCGGCACGCCACCGAAATCAACCTCGATGACGCCCTGGATGAGTACGGCGACTTCAAGGACGACGGGTTCAAGACCCACGGACAGTGCTCGAAGCTCTCCGGCCGGGCCCGCAAGCTCCGCGACGTCCTCGAGGCGTTCGCCGAGGAACTGGCCACCACCAACAACCTGATCGGCGCCATGTTCACCGGGGCGATGGCCGGCATGGCGGAGTCCATGGACCTGGTGGCCCGCATGTCCGACGAGATGGAGGTCTCCTCCCTGGAGGCCACCGAGATGTCAGAGACGGCTGACAACGACCTCAACGACACCTACCGGCCCATCAGCCAGGCCACCGCCGATGCGGGCCTGACCACCCCGTCCGCGCCCATCCACAACCAGACCTGAGGAGACTGCTGATGAGTGACGAGA
>NZ_BAAAUG010000232.1:0-935 GCF_039533825.1 Streptomyces rectiviolaceus | reverse complement strand
CGCCAGAGCGGCCCGCGGCGGAGCCGCAAATGTCACAGCCGGGAAGGGGCGGGGTTGGGGAGAAGAACTAGTCATCACTCGGACTCGGGTCGCCGCTGTCGCTCGGCGGGGGCGTCGAGGTCCCCGGGTCCGACGGCGTAGGCGTCGGGTCCGGTGACGTCGGGGTCGGGTCCGGTTCCGACGGTGTAGGTGTCGGGTCCGGGGTCGAAGGCGTCGGCGTCGGCTTCGGCGGGGTCGGCTTCGGGGTCGGCCGGGGGCCCGGATGCGTCGGGCGCCCCGACCCGTTGCCGTACCCGTCGATCGAGATGATCGCCCCGGAGGGCGCGATGGAGACCCGCGCGCTCCAGTGGCCCGCAGGCTCCCGCTCATGGTCGACGTACACCCGGATCGTGAACGTCTCCCCCGGCGCGAGCGTCCCGGACGACCGGCTCAGGTAGAGCCAGGGCGCCCCCTCGCTCGCCGACCACTGCACCGGCTCGCCCCCCGAGGCGGAGAGCGTGATCAGCGTCGTCCCCCCGCTCGGCCGCGCCGCGACCGTGAGGCGTCCTGCGCCGGTCGCCGAGCGGGACGGCGGCGACCCGGCGCTGATGACCTCTACGGAGACGTCCGGTGAGCGGCTGCCCGCGGTGAAACGGGGGTCGGGCGGCATGTGGGCGTTGCCCGCGTTCTCGTAGTCCTCGCGCCTGCGGTCGCCGTTCATCCCGTCGGGCTCGGCCTCGCTCGCGCTGACCGAACGGCCGTCCTGGCCCTCACCCGTCAGCGGCGCCCCGCGATACGCCGCCCAGAGCGCGAGCACCGGAGCCGCCACCACGGTGGCGACGACCGTCGTCGTCACGGCACGCGCGCGCAGCCGGTCGCGGCGCGCGGCGTGGTCCTTGGGGTCCATCGGGAATCCGCGCCGGTCGAAGCGCGGCCCGCCGCCCCGCGCACGCGGG
>NZ_BAAAUG010000231.1:0-7193 GCF_039533825.1 Streptomyces rectiviolaceus | reverse complement strand
CCCAGCGGTGCGGCGGCCGGTGGCCCGCCCGCCGCACGCGCCCTCAAGCCCTCGGCGTACCGCCTCCAGCCCATGGCGGGCTACGGCCCGCCGCACGCCGCGCGCGCCCTGCCCCGCGTCCGCAACAAGCCCATCCTGCGGATGGACGGAGAGGGTCGCACCATGGTGCTGACCTTCGACGACGGACCCGACCCCCGCTATACGCCGGGCATCCTGCGCACCCTGCGCCGGTACGACGTCCGCGCGATGTTCTTCGTCTGCGGCGAGATGGCCGTGGACAACAAGGACCTGCTGCGCGAGATGGCCGACGACGGGCATCTGATCGGCAACCACACCTGGACGCACCCGCTGCTTCCGAAGATGACCCGGAGCGCGATGCGCGAGGAGATCGAGCGCACCTGCGAGGTCGTGGAGGACGCCGTGGGCGAACCACCCGCCTGGTTCCGCGCCCCCTACGGGGCCTGGAACCGCAACGCCTTCCAGCTGGGCGCCGATCTGGGTATGGAGCCGCTCGCCTGGACCGTCGACACCCTGGACTGGACCGAGCCGGGCACCGGCACGATCATCCGGCGGGTACGGGCGGGAGCGGCACCCGGAGTCGTCGTGCTCTCGCACGACGCGGGCGGCGACCGCTCCCAGAGCGTCGAGGCCCTGCGGACGTACCTCCCCGAACTGATCGATTCGGGTTACCGCATCACCGTGCCGAGCCGCCACGGAATCTAGCCGGAATCCAGGACGGCATTTCGCCCGCCCGGTGCCGTGTTCCGACGACGCGTTCGCCGTCAGCGCACGTCCACCAGGCGGGCGAAAGCCACGACGTTTCCGTCGTATCCGGACTGCTTGGAGAATCCACCACCACAGGTGATGACGCGGAGTTCCGGAGCTCCCTTGTCGCTGTAGACGCGACTTCCCGGGAAATCGTTCTTCTCGAAGACTTCGATCCCGTAGATCTCGAAGACCGCCGTCCTGCGGTCCCTGCGCAGGATCTCGACGCGGTTTCCCTTCTTCAGCGAGCCAAGGCCGTAGAAGACGGCGGGCCCCTGCTGGTTGTCCACATGGCCGACGATCACGGACGTGCCCTTCTCGCCCGGCGAGACGGCCCCGGTGAACCAGCCTGCGAGGTTCGGGTCCTGTGGCGGCGGCGCGTCCACCCAGCCCTCCGCGTCGAGCCCGACCGGCATGACCGGCGCGTCCACCCGGATTCCCTTGATCCCCACGCGCTCGGCGGGGGAGAACGTCAGCGGCACGATGCCCTGCCCCGCCGCGTCGGGTGCCTGGTCCGCCGCCGCGGCCGACGCCGGCTGGGGCGGACCCATGTCGAATTCCCCTGAGCCATTCCGGATCAGCGCGAGGCCGGTCAGCAGAACAAGCGCCATCACGCCCCACGGCGCGCGCTTCCTCTGCTGTTCCTCCTCATCGGCCGGCTGGGACGAAGGCATTCTCTGATCCCCTCTCAACGCGGCGTTCGAACCGCGTCCGTTGCGCGTACAAGAACGCTAAGCGCGGCGCGCGCGACGGGCGACAGAGCGGGAGCGAACGGGTGGCGCCCATACCGGGCGTGCGCCATCCGAGTCGCGGGCGGCAGGAAATTTCTGACGGTCCGTGACCTGCGGCAATATCGGCTTGTACGTTCGCGCTTCGGCGTGTCGCCTCACCAGGACGGCCGATCGTCGAAATGCGGGCCCGCGCACGGCATCTGAGGGTCTGTTTGGGAGGCGCTCTCGCCGATCGACCGGGGACGGTTACCCCGGGGCGTCTTCCGCGGAGGATTCACATGCGTACCTCTCGTATGCGCACCACTCGTGCCCTCGCGGTCGCAGTCACCGCGGGTGCCGTCGTGGGCCTCGCCGCCCCGACGGCGTCGGCCTGGGCCGATCCGTCCAACATCGTCGCCATGCCGAGCGTGATCCCCAGAGGGGGACAGCTGACGGTCACGGTCGACGGCAAGTCCTGCCAGGCCATCGGAAGCAAGGTCACGTCGGACGCCTTCCCCGACACGAACCTGAAGCACATGGGCGGCGGCACGGCCAGCGCGAACCCCATGGTCTACCACCACGCGAGCCCCGGAGCCCACAGCATCACCGTCCACTGCGGCGGCAAGACGCTCACCAAGCCGGACGCGTTCACCGTCATCCACGGTGGTGTCCGCGGTGGTCTCGGCGGCAGCAGCAGCGCCGGGGCGACCAGCACCGACATGGCGATCGGCGGGGTGCTTGTGGCTGCCGCCGTGGTCGGTGGCGGGGTGTTCTGGATGCGCCGCCGCTCGGAGAACGCGGGGCGCGGCATCTGACCGTGCGCCCGATAGTGGCGCGCCCGTCGTCACTCGCACGCCCGTCACTCGCACGTCGGGCAGGTGTACGTCGGGCACTCACCCGTCGGGTGTGAGCTGTTCCGCCTTCCTGACCGGCGCGTCCCCCTTCCGCGCCGGTCACGCGGCGGTCCGTGTCCACCCGCATGCCACCGCCCGGCCGCCCGCGATGCTCTGCGGGCGACCGGGCGGCGGTGTGTGCGGCGCCGTGCGCGGCGCCGTGCGGCGGGCGGGTCAGGAGTTGCCGTCCCCGGTGCGGCGACGCGTCCAGTAGTACGCGGTGCCGAGGGTGCCCACGATCAGGGCGCCGCCGAGAGCGATCTCGTGCAGGTCGAGCCCGCCGAGGCTGCCGCCGACGCCGGCCCGGACTCCGTGGCGGACCGGGGCGGTGGGGTGATGGGTGGGGTGATGGGTGGGGCGGCCCGTGGCGATGGTGAGGTCCGTCGTCCCCTTCTCGCCCTTGCAGTCGAAGGTCACCTCGTACATCGCGCCGGGTTTGGAGTCCTCGAAGACCGTCGCGGTGGTCGACTGTTGCCCCTTGGGGATCCGGGCGTCGTTGAAGACGCCGGAGGTGACCGTCGTATCCCCTTCGCAGCCGTCCACGCTGAGGGTGACCTGGCCGCCCGCGGCGATCGTGGAGGGGGTGACGCGGAAGCCGAACGAGGTGATGTTGTTGTTCGTGTCGTTCTCGTCCGCGACGGCCGCGGAAGCGGTGGGGGCGGTGAGGGTCAGGGCGGTGGCGGCGAACAGAGCGGCCGAGGCGAGGCGTATCGCGCGCATGATGATTCCTCCGGGTCCCCGAGGAGCAGCCGCGGACCTTCTTCCGCTTTCACCTGAAATGCACCTCGATGCCGGAAACGCTAGGCAGGGACCCGTGCGGCCGCGATCTCAGTCGCGCGAACGGGGCAATGGTGTGCGCCGGACAGGGGAACGGGGCGGGGTGTCGTGGGGTGGGTGACGGGGGTTCAGGGGGTGGAGCGTGTAGAGGGGCGGGGTGAGCGGGGACGGGGCCGCGAGAGGGCCACAGGCCCGCCCGGAATGGGAGGGGGCGCAGGTCCTGCCCTTCCGCCGTGTCTGCGTCAGCCGGTGGGCGTGGCAGGGCTGCCTGCCGCGTCGTTCCGGGTCGCTCGCCGACGTCGCCCGGCGGGTGCCGCTGTCGCTTCGGTGTGCTGTCGGTCGTCGTTGGTGTCGGGGATCCCGGGCGTTCCGGGGTTTGTCTGATGCGGGATCGCGCGGGCTGCACGGTGATCGGCTCGATGGCTGCGAGGGCCCCGTCGGCCGTGCGGCCGTGGCCGGGGTCCGCCGTGTCTGCGTCAGCCGGTGGGTGCGGCAGGGCTGCTTGCCGCGTCGTTCCGGGGTCGCTCGCCAATATCGCTCGGCGCGCCGCTGTCGCTTCGGTGCGCTGTCGGTCGTCGTTGGCGTCGGGCCCCCGTGCGTGTCGGGGTTTGTCTGATGCGGGGGCGCGGGCTGCACGGTGATCGGCTCGATGGCTGCGAAGGCCCCGTCGGCCTGCGGCCATGGGGCTGGGGCCCGTCGTGTCTGCTTCAGCTGGTGGGCGTGGCAGGGCTGCCTGCCGCGTCGTTCCGGGTCGCTCGTCATCATTGCCCGGCGCGCCGCTGTCGTATCGGTGCGCTGTCGGTCGTTGTCGGCCGTCGGGGCCCGCGCGGTCCGGGGTTTGTCTGATGCGGATCGCGCGGGCCGCACGGTGATCGGCTCGATGGCTGCGAGGGCCCCGTCGGCCGGTGGGCGTGGCCGCACGGCCGATCGTGTCTGCGTCAGCCGGTGGGCGTGGCAGGGCTGCCTGCCGCGTCGTTCCGGGGTCGCTCGCCAACATCGCCCGGCGCGCCGCTGTCGCTTCGGTGCGCTGTCGGTCGTTGTCGGCCGTCGGGGCCCGCGCGGTCCGGGGTTTGTCTGATGCGGGATCGCGGGCCGCGCGGTGATCGGCTCGATGGCTGTGAAGGCCCCGGCGGCCATGGCCGGGGTCCATCCCATGCTCGCGGACGCGTCCAACTCATCCTCTTGGCCCGGGAATCCGGCCCGGCGGCAGCGGCTGCGGGGGGACTTGTGTCGAGGAGAGGCTCAGGAACCCCTCGCCCACACATGCGCCCCGCTGCCGCGCCACTCCACGAGGTGGGGGTCGTCGAGGGCCATGTCGGCGTCGCCGAGGCCCGCGCGGCGCAGGAACTCCACCAGGTCACGGTCGTCGCGCGCGACGCCGACGGCCTGCCCGCGCACGGTGACCCGCCGTCCGCCGTCGGGGGAGGGCGGGTGGACGATGATGGGTGTCTGCCAGGTCATGCCACCAGAGTGCGCCGCGCGGAGCCCCCGCGCAGCACGGTTTACGGACCCGTGTGCGAAGCCGGTGCTCAGGAGCCGGGGTAGCCGCTGCGCCGGTACCCCTCCCACAGGCGCCCGCCGGACGGCGCGAGCACCTCGTCGACGAGCGCGACGAGCCCGGCGTCCCTGCCCTCCAGCGCCTCCCGCACCAAGCCCTCCAGCTCCCCGGAGAACCCCGGCCACACCTCGTCCACGCGGCGGGCAGTCCATTTGCCGCCGCCCAGCCACGACCCCGTACGCAGCAGGACGAACTCGGCGGCCCGCCCGGCGATCTCGGTGACGATGAACAACCGTTCGCCGGCCGTCGAGCACCCGGCGAGGTCGTCGAGAAGGTCGGTCAGGACGTATCGCTGGTTCTCGATCTCGGCCGGGGCCGCCTCGGGAGGCCCAGCCGTCAACAACTGCCGCGCCTCGTCCCGGAGTCGGGTGCCTGTCCCGTCCCGGTCCACGAGGACCACCCCATGGGCACACATCGACAGCAGCGACGACTTCCGCTGAGGGATCTCCCGCTCGACGAACCACCGCCAACTGGCCCCGGTGTGCACGAACAGCTCCACCGGCCACGTGCCGAACCGCAGACTGCTCCGCGAGGGCTCCCGCTCGTCGGCGAACATCACCACGATGTCCAGATCCGAATACGGCGTACGCCGTGAGGTCACCACGCTCCCGCAGAGAAGCGCTGCCACGGCGTCGGGGTACCACGCCTCCACCAACTCCCGGGCGACCCGTGTGGGTTCCATGATGTCCACGGCTCCACTGTGCCGCAGTGCGACGTGGCGTACATGTGAACCCCCGGCGGGGCGCGGGTCGGGCGGCCCGTCCTGCCGGGTGGGCACCATAGGCTGGGCTCGATGATTGAGACCGTCGTGTTCGACGTGGGGGAGACCCTCACCAAAGATGACCGCTACTGGGCGTCCTGGGCCGATTGGCTCGGCGTGCCCCGTCACACCGTCTCCGCGCTCGTGGGAGGTGTCGTCACGCGGGGCCGCGACAACACCGAAGCGCTGCGGCTGCTGAGCCCGGACATAGATGTCGCCGCCGCCTATCACGCCCGCGAGGTCGCGGGGCGCGGTGAGCACCTGGCCGAGACCGACCTCTACCCCGATGTGCGCCCCGCTCTCGGCGGGCTGCGCAAGCAGGGGGTGCGCGTCGTCATCGCCGGGAACCAGACGTCTCGCGTGGGCGAGCTGCTGCGTGACCTGGATCTGCCCGCCGATCTCGTCGTCACCTCGGGCGATTGGGGTGTGGCGAAGCCGGATCCGTCGTTCTTTGCCAGGGTGATCGAGGCGGCTCAGGCCGCGCCGGAGCGGACGCTGTACGTCGGCGACCATCCCGCGAACGACATCTACCCGGCGAAGGCGGCCGGGTTGAGGGCGGCGCACATCCGACGGGGCCCCTGGGGGTACTGGTGGGCCGACGACCCGACCGTCGTCGATGCCGCGGACTGGCGGATCGACTCCCTCACCCAGGTCGCCACGATCATCGCTGAGTGAGCATCAGGAAGGCGGCCCCGCAGCGCTGTTGAGGGTGCAGTGGGGCCGCCTTTCCTTCACCCTCCCAGGTTGTCGAACAGGGAGCGGAACGGCTCCGGAGTGGCCGCGATGCCCCGGCTGTAGGGGGCGTCGAAGTCCCAGATGAGGAAGAGCAGGAAGGCGATCAAGGCCGAGAACAGCCCCGCGAGGATGAGTTCGCGCGGGGTGCGGCGGATCTGCAGGGCGAAGATCATGCCGACGGTGACGAGGCCGCCGGTGATCAGACCGAACCAGACGACGCCCGGCATGGTGGCCCCGGCGCTGTCGCCACGGGAGTTGCGGGCGTCGGCGGCGGCCGCGACCGCGTCGACGAGCGGCTGGTAGGTCTGGGCCTCGAAGTCGGACTTGGGCTGGTAGTCGGTGACGTCGTGGCGTACGCGCGCCAGGAGTTGGGCGCCGCGGTCGGTGAGTTCGCCGCGCTCGGCCATGGTGTCCCACTCGGTGGTGACGACATGGCTGACATACGTGTGCACGTCCGTGCGGATGCGCTCGCGGACGTCGGTCGGGTACACCCGCGCCCGCTCGGACACCTCGTGCAACGCCTGGGCCTCGGCGTGCACATGGTCCTGGGCGACGCTGCGGGCCTCCCACACACCGGCGATGGCCAGGCCGAGGACGATGGCGTACACCACGCCGATCATCATCGTCATGTACTCGATGACGTCCGGGGTCTCCGAAGCGTCGTAATCCGGACTCGTCCTGCGGTGCCGCAGGACGGTGACGATCAGGACGACGCCGCACGCGGCGGCCATCGCGAGGGTGAGAACAAGCCATTCCGACATGGGACCTCCGGCGGTCAGCGCGGTCGCAGCGCGGCGACGGCGAGCACCGCGGGCGCGGTGACGAGCAGGGTGAGCGAGACCAGGGACGGGCCGCCGCGGGGCGGCGTCTTGCGTGGCGCGGTGCGGTATGAGGGGTAACTCACCGGCGACGGCGTGACCTTGGCGCTGGGAGTCGGCTTCGGGCTCGGGCTCGGAGGCGGTGGTGGGGGCGGCGCGGGCCTGGCGGGGGCCGGG
>NZ_BAAAUG010000230.1:0-9612 GCF_039533825.1 Streptomyces rectiviolaceus | reverse complement strand
GTGGGCCCCGCCCGCACCCGGCCCCGCGTAGGGCCCGTCGGCGGCGGGCTGCCCCGCGTGCTGACCGCCGTGCGGCTGGCTCGCGTACTGATCACCCTGCGGCTGCCCGGCATGACCACCCTGAGCGTGGCCCCCGTACTGCCCGCCCTGGGGCTGGCCGCCCTGCGGCTGCCCGCCCTGAGGCTGCCCCGCGTACGGCGCACCCGTGCCCTGCGTCCCGTAGGGGGCACCCTGCGCCTGACCGCCATAAGCGGCGCCAGGAGCCTGACCGCCGTATGAGGCGTCCGACGGCCGGCCTCCGTACGAGGCGTCCGACGGCTGGCCTCCGTATGAGGCGTCCGACGGCTGGCCCCCGTAAGGAGCGCCCTGCGTATAGCCCTGCTGCTGCGCACCCTCGGCGGGCAGCGGGGTACCCGCTCCGTATGTCTGCTGCTGGCCCGGCGCGGCGTCCCACGCCTGGCCTGAGCCGGGCGGCGGCGGGTCCGCGGGGGCCGGGCCCCACGGCTGGCCCCAGGGGCTGCCGCCCGCGGGGGCCACGTGGTCGCCGGTGGTGCCGGGCATCAAGGGCTCGCTTCCGTCGGCAGGCAGCACGATGCCTTCGTGCGCGTGCCGGTCCGCGGGATGCGGATCGGAGGAAGCGGCACCCTGCCCGCTCTGCTGCGTCACCGGGACTCCTACGAATGGGGGACCTACGGAACCGTCGGCTCACGCTACCGGGTCGCCACAGCCGTCTGCCACGCAGCTCAAACCTCCGAGACCGCCTCAATCACGGAAGTAACAAAAGATCTCCGCGAAACGCTGATTACGTCACCGAGAAGGATCGATCGCGTACGGGAGTTGGCTGTTCACGGTACGGAAAGGACGGGGACGGGCCACGTTCACCGGTGCGCGACACACATCACAAACCCTTCACGCACCCGATCCCGCGCCCCGCGCCCCTTCACGCCGCCTGGACGTCGATCCGCGCCCCGAACTCCCTTACCACCGGCTCCTCGCGGTACGGCTCGAGCCGCTGCTGGAAGTCCTCCAGGTACTCGGCCCCGCGGTTCGACCGCAGCGTGCCGAGCAGTTCGACCGCCTTCAGGCCCGTGTGGCACGCCTGCTCGACGTCCCGCCGCTGCACCTGCGCCGTGGCGAGCAGGACCAGACCGATCGCCCGCCGCCGCGCCCGCGTCTCCGGAAGCCCCGCGAGTGACTCCTCGGCGCTGCGCGCCGCCGCGTCCGCCTGCCCCAAGTCACGGTGACAATGAGCCAGTTCATCGGCCAGATACGCATGGTCGAAGTGCCGGATCCACACGGGGTCGTCGCCCGAGTCCGCTTCCCCGGCCGCCCGGTCCATCGCCTCGACCGCACGGCCCGCGACGACCTGCGTCGACCGCCCGTCCCCGAGCAGCGCGTGCCCCCTCGCCTCCGCGGCGTAGAACATGGCCTCCGCGCGCGGGGTGACCCGCCCGCGCGTCCCCTCCTGGGCCGCCCGCGCCAACTGCGCGATCTCGCGCGGGTTTCCGAGCTGGGCCGCGAGATGGCTCATGGACGCGGCGAGCACATAACCGCCGTATCCGCGATCGCCCGCCGCCTGCGCGAGCCGCAGCGCCTGGATGTAGTAGCGCTGGGCCAAGCCCGGCTGGCCCGTGTCCACCGCCATGTACCCGGCGAGCTCCGTCAACCGCGCGACGGCGGCGAACAGTTCGCGCCCCACCGCCTCGCGGTACGAACCGGCGAGCAGCCCCGAAACCACACTGTTGAGGTAATGCACGACGACCGGCCGCACATGCCCGCTGCCGTACTGGTGGTCCAGCTGCGTCAGCGCCTCCGTCATGGCCCGCACCGCCGCCACGTCGGAAAGCCCGACCCGCGGCCCGGCCATCCGGCCGACCTGCGCGTCCGGGGACGAGATCAGCCAGTCGCGGCTCGGCTCGACGAGCGCGGACGAGGCGACGGACGACCCTGACAGGAAGTCCCGCCGCCCCACGTCGCTGCGCCACAGCTCGCAGACCTGCTCGATGGCGCCGAGCACGGTGGGCGAGAACTGCAGGCCGACGCCGGAGGCGAGGTTCTTGCCGTTCGCCATGCCGATCTCGTCGATCGTGACGGTCCGGCCCAGCTTGCGGCCGAGCGCCTCCGCGATGATGCCGGGCGCCCTGCCGCGCGGCTGCTGACCGCGCAGCCAGCGGGCGACCGACGTCTTGTCGTAGCGCAGATCGAGACCGTGCTCCGCGCCGCACATGTTGACCCGGCGGGCCAGGCCCGCGTTCGAGCAACCCGCTTCCTGAATGAGTGCCTGCAGCCTTTCGTTGGGCTGCCGCGCGACGAGCGGCCTTGCGGCCATGGCGTACCCCCTGATGTGCACCGTGGTTCATCTGGACGGAGGGGCCGGAATCAGCCACCCCAGATGATCAATGCCCTTGGAACAAACGGAAGATGCACCACAAACGGACCATAAGTCGGTAACTGGGCTTCTTCGGAGTGCCCCAGCCTTGGCTACCCGCACATGGAACCCATTCCCCATGCGCGCCCCCGCCCGTGCACCCATGCGCCCCACATGCAGGATCGATGCTCCGCCCCCGCGCACGCGACGGCCGTAACCGTAGGTGTCGGGCGGAGTTGAGAAGTCCGTGGAAGAGACCATGGGAGTCACGTCAGCCGCGCACATCCCGAAGCAGCGCGGAGAATCCTTGCTGGACACGGCCGTGCGATACGCGGAAGAGCGCCACTGGGACGTGTTCCCCGGGACGTGGCTCGAGTCCGTCGAGGGGGCCGAAATCTGCTCGTGCGGTGACGCCGCGTGCACGACGCCCGGTTCGCACCCGGCGCGCGAGGACTGGGCGACGCAGGCGACGGGCAGCGCGACCGTCGCCAGGCGGCTGTGGAACAAGCAGCCCAAGTCCTCGATCCTGCTGCCCACGGGCCGCACCTTCGACGCGATCGACGTACCGGAGACGGCCGGGTTCCTCGCGCTCGCCCGCATGGAGCGGATGGAGCTGACGCTCGGCCCCGTGACCTGTACGCCCGACCGCCGGATGCAGTTCTTCGTCCTCCCCGGTGCCGCGGCGAAGGTGCCCGACCTCGTACGCAAGTTGGGGTGGCCGCCGGCCGCGATCGACCTCGTGGCGCTGGGCGAGGGAACGTACGTGGCCGCGCCTCCGACCCGCTTCGGCGCGACGGGCGCAGTGCAGTGGGCGTGCCGCCCCACCGCGGCGAACCGGTGGCTCCCCGACGCGGAGGAGATCATCTCGCCGCTGGCGTACGCGTGCGGTCGCGAGGCGCGGCGGTAGCGGATTCCAGCCTGTCCGGCGTTCGAGGACGAACTCGGCGAAGCCGGTGATCGGACGAACTCTGCGAAGCCGGTGATCGACGGTGCCCAAGACGTATCGTGCACAGTCAAAGGGCGGCGACGACAAAGGGCGGCGGACACTGTGAGCGAGGAGAACCCGGCGGCAGCGCCAGTACCGGCCGCGGTGCGGGTGCAGGGGCTCTGGAAGGCCTTCGGCCAGCAGATCGCCGTCGCCGGGATCGATCTCACCCTCCCCGCGGGCAAGTTCATCGGCCTCGTCGGCCCGAACGGCGCGGGGAAGACCACCACCCTCTCCATGGTGACCGGCCTCCTCCGGCCGGACCGGGGCACCGTGGAGGTCGTCGGCCACGACGTCTGGACCGACCCCGTCCAGGTCAAGGCCCGCATCGGCGTCCTCCCCGAGGGGCTGCGCCTCTTCGAGCGGCTCTCGGGGCGCGAACTCCTCGCGTACACCGGACGGCTGCGCGGGCTCCCCGGTGACGAGGTCGACAAGAGAGCGACCCAGCTCCTGGACGTACTCGACCTCGCGGGCGCCCAGCACAAACTGGTCGTCGACTACTCGACGGGCATGCGGAAGAAGATCGGTCTCGCCTCGGCCCTGCTCCACAACCCCGAGGTCCTCTTCCTCGACGAGCCCTTCGAGGGCGTCGACCCGATCTCCGCGCAGACCATCCGCGGCGTCCTGGAGCGCTACACCGCATCCGGCGCGACCGTCGTCTTCTCGTCGCACGTCATGGAGCTCGTCGAATCGCTCTGCGACTGGGTCGCCGTGATGGCGGCGGGACGCATCCGCGCCCAGGGCACCCTCGCCGAGGTGCGCGGCGCCGCCCCCTCGCTCCAGGAGGCGTTCCTGGAGCTGGTCGGCGCGGGGGTACGCGACACCGGCTCGCACCTCGACTGGCTGGGCGGCGGCACCCGATGAGCACGGCGCCCCCGATGAGCACGGCGCCCCCGGCCACGGCTGCCCCCTCCCCCTCCATCACCCCCGTCTTCGTACGCCTGAAACTCTCGCTCCTGCGCAACGGCTTGCACCAGTCGACCGGCCGCCGCGCCGCCTACATCGCATCGGTCGCCGCGGCCCTCCTCGTCGCCGCCCTCCAGCTCCTCGGCCTGATCGCCCTGCGCGGCAACGAACACGCCGCCACCGTCTCCATCCTGCTCACCGCGGTGCTCGCGCTCGGCTGGGCGGTGATGCCGCTCTTCTTCGCCGGCGGCGACGAGACCCTCGACCCCACCCGCCTGGTGATGCTGCCGCTGCGCCCCAGGCCGCTGGTGCGCGCGCTGCTCGTGGCGTCCCTGGTGGGCATCGGGCCGCTCTTCACCCTCTGCCTCGCGCTCGGCTCCGTGATCTCACTCGCGCACGGCACGGCGGCGGCCGTCACCGGGGTCCTGGCCATCGCGCTGACCCTGCTCGTCTGCGTGGCCCTGGCGCGCACCGTCGCCGCCGCCAACATCCGGCTTCTGACCAGCCGCAAGGGACGCGACCTCGCCGTTCTGAGCGGCCTGGTGATCGCGGTCGGGGCGCAGGTGGTCAACTTCGGTGCGCAGCGGCTCGGTTCGTCGGGGCTCTCGCAACTCGACCCGGCGGCGGACGTGGTGCGCTGGCTCCCGCCCGCATCGGCGATCGGCGCGGTCGACTCGGTGAGCAAGGGCTCGTACGGCACCGGGATCGCCCAGCTCGCCCTGAGCGCGGCGGCCCTCGTCACCCTCCTCGCCCTCTGGCAGCGCAGCCTCACCCACCTGATGACGACCCCCGACGGCTCGACGCTCGCGGCAGCGGAACCCACCAAGGCCCGCTCGGCGCGCGGCCTGGGCACGCTGCTGCCCGGTGGGCGCACCGGCACGGTCATGGAGCGCAGCCTGCGCTACGTGTGGCGCGACCCGAAGACGAAGGCGGCCTGGGTGACGTCCCTGGCCATCGGGCTCATCGTGCCGCTCTTCAACGCCCTGCAAGGCACCGGCTCCATCTACTTCGCGTGCTTCGCGGCCGGAATGCTCGGCGTCCTCATGTACAACCAGTTCGGCCAGGACACCTCGGCGTTCTGGATGGTCGCGATGACGATCTCTTCGACGCACGACGCGTACATCGAACTCCGCGCCCGCGCGCTGGCCCTCCTGGTGATCACCCTCCCGTACGCGACGCTGGTGACGGTCATCACGGCGGCCGTACTCGGCGACTGGACCGGCCTGGCGGAGGGGCTCGGCCTCTCCTTCGCCCTGCTCGGCGCGATGCTGGCGACCGGCGCCTGGTCATCGGCCCGCTTCCCCTACTCGATCCCGCAGGAGGGCTACAAGAACGTGGCCCCCGGTCAGGCGGGCCTGGCCTGGATCTCGATCTTCGGCGGGATGGTCGCCGCGGCGCTGCTCTGCGCCCCGGTGCTCGCCTTCACCATCTGGCTGCACGTATCGGGCGCGAGTTCCTGGTCCTGGCTGCTGCTGCCGCTGGGCGGGGCCTACGGCGCGGTGATCACGTACTTCGGCCTGCGGCTCGCGGCGCCGAGGGTGGCGCGGCGGCTGCCGGAGATCCTGACGGCGGTCAGCAAGGGCTGAGCCTGCGGACGCGGCGCCCGGGAACGCAGACGACCCGCGAGCCGTGGTTCCCGCCGTACGAGACGGTCGGGAAGCCGGCCGGACTCACCGGCGGCTCGCGGGTCGGGTGACTGCTTGGGATTGGGCCGGCTGCACGCACATCACACGTGCTGGTCCGGCGCCGAAATCGAGTTGCGACGACGGGCCACTAGCCCGCAGTCACCTCACGCGTCCGGTTTCCATACATCTGCCGAACCACCTCCTCTCCGTGATGACTCACACCCTAGGAACCGGGGCGGCTCGACTCAACCGCTTTTTCGAGAAGGCGGTGAGACGGACTCCTGCCGGGTGTCGTAGGCGTATCCGTCGCCGCGCTGAAGCAGCCGCAGGTTCCGGTGGGAGACATTGATCCGCCCCCTCGGCGTGGCGATGCTGTGCTGACCCCTGGCTCGTACAGCGACACGTCCGTTCCAGGTGCCCGCCCACTTTCCGGCGGGCACTGTCGCACGTACGAGATCGCCGGTGATGTATCCGAAATGCTGTTTGGTCCGGGCCCGGTGAAGTCGGGGAAAGCCGAAACGGTCGGGGGTGGTGCGGGCGTAGGAGCCACGCCCGGTGGCTTTCACGACCAGGACGCGGGCGGGCACGCGGACGATCCTGCCGCCGTACTCGCGATCCAGGTCGCCGACGGCGAGGGCGTCGATGGTGTGGGTCTTGTCGAGCCCCATCGCAGTGCGATTCCGTTGAGTGCGGCCGCCCGGCCAGACACGCACGGGTGGGCCGAGAACATTCAGTGCCTCGATGAGCTGTCGTCGGGTCGAGTTCATGACGGCGGCATCGCGCAAGGGCGTCCGGGTCTGAGCAAGGACCTCCGCAAGCAGCTCCGGCCGATCGGCGAGGAAGAGAGTGACGGGTGTGCTGCCCTTGGCCTGGTTGCAGGGCACGCAGGCGAGGACGAGGTTGGAGGTCCTGCTGGAACCGCCCCGACTGACGGGGTGAATGTGGTCGATGTTCAGAGCAACACCGGTCGCTCCGCAGTAACGGCAGGTTCTGCCCTGTGCGGAGAGCAAGTACGCGCGAGCGTCAGTACCGGCGAGTGTGCCGTTTCGGTACTCGCCCTCTCTGAATTGCTTGCCCGTGCTCATGGAGTGGGAGTCGAACCCGACGCTCTCCACATGGACCTCCGTGACCGGCGCGTACCGGCAGAAGCGGTTCATCAGGGAAACGGTGGTGTCGACCCGGTGGCGCAGTGAGGGGGCGAGCCAACCTTCCGGGCGGGTGCGGTTCTTGCTCCTCGGTGCTCTGTGGCGAAGGTTCGCGGACCGTCGTCTGTGCCGGTATCCGGCGCGCTGCTTCATGCAGTGGCGGATCTGGTCACCGCGGTGGCGGAGTTCGACCGCTATCAAACCCCGTCGCACGAGGGCGGCCTCCCCGCGTTGGTCCGTCTCCGTCCTCTCGTCCGTGAGGGCGAAGCCAGTTGCTTTGGATCCGGGGTCTACGCGCACCTGTACGCCGTCGACTTCCGATTGGACGCGAGTGCGGTCCTTGAGCCGGATGGTGAACGGGACTTGTAGGTGGACCACGGCGCGTCCGCTGTCGAGCAGTTGGCGGGCACGGGCAGGGTGGCACGGCATCAACGGCTGTCGGTCTTTGGCCAGTACGAAGACTCTGCTCGCGCCGATGCCTCCGCTGTACCTGGGTCGCATGGGAGCGTCACCGCTCCCGATCTCTGCCGTCTCCACCGCCGCGGCGGCCGATTCGGCGTGACGCCGACGGGGTCTGACGCGATGCCCGCCGGTCTCCCCTCGCCCATGTTCCCCGCCGGTGCCCCGCGCGGTGGCGGGGAGTCCGTGAGCCGTTTCGTCCTCGCTCCTGAGGGTGTCTGCTCTCACGCATTCCAGAGCGGGCTGCTGAGGAAGTACAGCCCGGTGGGTGTGCTCGCCTGCGGAAAACGTAGCCATCAAAAGGGCGCCTTCCTTTGACCTGGTGGTCTTGATGACTCGGGCTGATCACTCGGCATGTCCGTGCGACGAGACAGGCTCCGGCCGTGTGCCGAGGAGCGAGCGATCTCCCTTCGTGTGCTTCATCGCCGACGCTAGCGATCACACTGCTCATGGGGAGCCGGATCACTCGACGCCAGCCATTTGTGCGAATCTTTGGACGTGCGTCTGATTCTGGGCACCGCACCCGCTCCCCGCATTTCGCGGGCAACGATTTCGTCCAACTTCTGGGAAGTACCTGTGGGCTGCGTCACGTTCGAGTTCAATGATCTGACGTGCGGTACACGCGGAACATGCAGAACATGCAGCTCATGAGGACACGGCCTGCAGGGGGTGCCAGGTGAGTGCTTCCCGGCGTAGCGGAACCACCGACGAGCTGGGGCCGGAGGAACCCGAGCCCGGTGGGGCCGAATTGCTCGCGGCATTGCTGGACGGGATGGACGCCGCCTTGTGCGCGTTCGACGCCGACGGTGTGGTGACGCACTGGAACCGTGAGGCCGAGCGGATTCTCGGGTGGTCGGCGGCGGAGGCCGTCGGGCGGCAGGGGTTCGCGGGCTGGGCGGTGCGGACGGCCGACGCCGAGGAGGTCGAGGCGCGGCTGCTTTCGGCCATGGAGGCTCACGGGCGGCAGGTGCACGAGTTCGCGCTCCTGACGAAGGACGGCGGGCGGGTGCTGGTGCGGACCCAGTCCGCAGCCGTGCGGGGCGGTGACGGGAAGCCTTCCGGGGTGTACTGCGCGTTCAGCGAGGTCCACGCGCAGATCGACCTGGAGCGGTCCATCGCGCTGAGCGAGGCGCTGTTCGAGAGCGCGTCGTGGGGTGTGGTGCTCGTCGACGCCGATCTGCGTCCCGCCGTGGCGAACGAACATGCCGCGCGGGCCCTGGGCATGGGGCGTACGGCCTTGCTGGGGCGGCCCCTCGGGGAGTTGCTCGGGCAGGGCGTGGAGGAGTTGGAGAGCGCGCTGAGCCATGTGCTCGCCGAGGGGGCGCCGCCCGCGCCGGCCGAGATGTGGGTCTCCGTGCGGGCCACGGAGAGCGGTGAGCCGGAGCGGCGTTGCTGGCGCAGCGGCTTTCTGCGGCTGGCTTCGCCGCTCGCGGAGGAGCCGGTGCCCTTGGGGGTCGGCTGGCTCTTCCTTGACGTGACGGAGGCCAAGCAGACCGAGCAGGACGCGGCGCAACTGCGCTTCCGCTCGCAGCAGTTGCATCGTGCGGCGCGGGCTGCGGGTGAGTGCGAGGATCCGACGGAGGCGGCGACGGTCCAGCTGGACTTCGCCCTGGCCGGTTTCGCGGACCACGCGCTGATCGATCTGGTGGCGGGGGATGTGTGTGACGGGGGGCCGGTACGGCTCGTGCGCGCCGCCGCCACGCCCGCGGGCGCCCCCGGTCCGTGCCTGCCGGTGGCCAAGGCGGGCCTGCCCGTCCGCTATCTGGAGGGCCACCCGGCCCCGCAGTGCGTGGACCGGGTGGGTTCCGTACGGGCCAGCGCCGGCACCGCGTCGCCGGAGCGCGCCCGGGAGTGGGCGGCGGCCAGGCAGTGGCCGGAGGACTCCGTCCACGCGTTGTGCGCGGTGCTGCGCAGCCGGGGCCGGACGCTGGGCGTGGTGACGTTCCTGCGGGGCGCGAGCCGTACGCAGTTCGAGCGGGCGGATGCGGCTTATGCGGAGAGCGTCTCGGCGAGGGTTGCGGCTTCGCTTGACCTGGCCCATGTGCTGGGCGGCGGCTGACTTCCCCTGCCGGGGGGCGGGGGGGGGCGGTCCGCTGCCTTCCCGCCGGGGGCGGGTGCGCGGGG
>NZ_BAAAUG010000229.1:0-510 GCF_039533825.1 Streptomyces rectiviolaceus | reverse complement strand
ATCACGGTGTCGGTCACCGGGGCCAGGGCCAGACCGATGCCGGTCCCGGCCAGGACGAGGCCGGTGAGCACGGAGAGGTAGCCACCGGGCAGCTCGGCCAGGGCGAGCACTCCCACCGAGCACACCAGGAGCCCGGCGCTCACGGCACCGCGGGCTCCGGCCCGCCGGGTGAGCCCGGGGGACAGGGCCGACCCCGCGCCGACGGCCAGGGCCAGTGGCGCCACCGCAAGGCCTGCCTTCAACGGGCCGTACCCCATGCCGAACTGGAGCCGCTGCGTCAGTACGAAGAGGGTGCCCGCGAGGCCCATGAAGAGCAGCATGTTCCCCGCGCTCGCTCCGAGGAACGCGGGCTTGCGCAGCAGCGCGAAGTCCACCATCGGGCTCGGGTGGCGCCGCTCCCACCGCACGAACACCGCCGCCGCGCCGGCCGCGCAGGCCAGGGCCGCGAGGACCGGCGCCGATGTCCAGCCGTCGCCCGCCGCGTGGATCGCCCCGTACACGAGCGAGGCC
>NZ_BAAAUG010000228.1:0-881 GCF_039533825.1 Streptomyces rectiviolaceus | reverse complement strand
CGCCGCGCCAGGAGGCGAGCCGCGCGGCGAGCTCGCGGTCCTTGGCGAGGCGGACGGCCAGCGCCCGGATCTCCTCGTCGCGCTGGGCCGCCCGCGCGCGGAGCGTCTGCCGCTCCTCGTCGGCGGCGTGCTCGTCGTGCATGGCGGGGTTCGGCGGTACGAGGAAGACGTCCTCGCCCTGTGCGTTCTCACCGGGGGTCGGCGCGAGGAGGGCGGCCGCGGTGCCTACGGCGACCGCGGAGCGGGGGAGCAGTGCGGCACCGGCGAGCGCTTCGCGGGCCCGTGCGTGGGTGGCGGGGTCGGTGATGACGACGCCGTCGACGAGCTCGGGGCGGGCGGCGAGCACGCGCGCGTGGTCGGTGGGGTCGACGGCCTGCGCGAGGTAGCGCCAGCCGGGCAGGGCGGGGATGCCGTGCTCGCCGAGGAACTCGACGGTGGCCAGGACGTCAGGCCCCGGCGGCAGCAGCCCGCCGTCGCCGAGGGCGCCCAGGATGCGGGAGTCGTCGGCTGCGGCGGTGCGCAGTTCGAAGCGCTGCCGCCCGGCGGAGGCGACCCCGTCGTCGAGGAGCGTGCGCAGGTCGTCGGCGCTGCGGTCCAACTCCGGGAGGGAGAGGGGGCCTTCGGTCAGGGATCGGGTGCCCGTTGCGGCGCCGGCGTCAGGGGCGGTCCTGTCCTCCCGGTCGCCCGTCTGTGCCGCACCCTGGCGGGGCAGCGGCACCCCGCCCAAGGAGCTCGCCCCGGGAAGTCCGAGCAGCTCGGCGAGGCGCTCGTCCTCGGCGATCGACTCGGCGGCACGGCGTTCCGCGTCGTAGGCGTGCTCGGCGGCGTCCGCCGCGTCCGACGCGCGAGCCGCGGTGAGTTCGGCGCGGGCCTCGGCCGCG
>NZ_BAAAUG010000227.1:0-3594 GCF_039533825.1 Streptomyces rectiviolaceus | reverse complement strand
GTTCCGCCACGCCGCCCGAGCAGCGTGGCGGAACGACTCACGCCAGAACGTCCAGCGCCTGGGTCACGGCGTTGCTCACCGTGATCCCGGCGTGGTGCAACAAGTACTCCTCCCCGCCCACCAGGTCGTAGTGGATGTCCGGCACGCCGATCCGTCGCACCGGGGGCCCGCCGACCTCGGCCACCACCTCGCACACCGCAGCCCCGAGGCCGCCCAGCGCCCGGTGGTCCTCGATGGTCACCACGACCTCGGCGTTGGCGCTCGCGTGCAGCACGGCCTCCCGGTCGAGCGGCTTGACCGTGTGCATGTTCAGGTGCCCGGCGCTCACGCCCTGTACGGCGAGCTCACGGGCCGCCTGGGCCGCGACCAGGTTGGGATGCGGGCCGGTGGCGACGAACAGCACACGGCCGGGCTCCCGCATGACCCTCGCCCTGCCGAGCACGAACGCGGCGCGCTCCTCGTACAGCGGGGCCGTGACCTGGCGCCCCAGCCGCAGGTACGTCGGCCCCGGGTCTTCCGCGATCGCCACGGTGGCCTGCGCCGTCTCCCAGGCGTCGGCGGGCGCCACCACCGTCATGTTCGGCAGCATCCGGGTCATACCGATGTCCTCGAGCGAGTGATGCGTCGGGCCGTAGTGACCCGACGCGAGACCCGCGTGCGTACCCACGATCTTGACCGGCAGGTTCGCACCTGCCACATCGATCTTGATCTGTTCGTAGGCACGGGCGATGGCGAAGGGGCTCATGCCGTTGGCGAACACCGGGCGGGCGGACACCGTCATGCCGGCGGCCACACCCATCATGTTCTGCTCCGCGATACCGAGGTCCACGTGCTGACGCGGCAGTTCGACGGCGAAGTGGTCCTCGAAGTTCATGTCGGCGGTCAGGCACGCCAGGTTCGGGTTCTCCCGCGCGAGCGCGAGCAGCATCATGGCGTACGCGTTGCGGCTCTCGATCGTCGAGCGGTTCTCCCAGACGTGGTCGAGGACTTCCGCCACGGTGCGACGCACCGCGATGTCGGTGCTCATGCCCGGTCACCCTCCAGGACGGCCAGCGCCTGTCGCCGTGCCGAGGCGTCGAGGGTCGCCGAATGGCTCTGCTTGGTGTCCTGCAGCCCCGGCACTCCACGCGCCTTGACCGTCCGGGCGATGACGACCGTCGGCCGGCCCGGCTCGACGGGCATGGTCAGCGCCGCACGGATCTGGTCGTGGTCGTGCCCGTCGATGCCGAGCACGCGCCAGCCGAAGGCGGCCCACTTGTCGGCCAGCGGCTCCAGCGACATGCAGTCGTCGGTGCGGCCGCTGATCTGCCAGCCGTTCCGGTCGACGATCGCGATCAGGTTGTCGGCGCCATGATGCGCCGCTGCCATCGCCGCCTCCCAGTTGGAACCCTCCTGCAGCTCCCCGTCACCAAGGATCACGAAGGCCCGCTTGTCGTGGCCGAAGCGTTGGCCTGCGAGGGCGACACCCAGGGCCAGGGGGAGCCCGTGCCCCAGAGCACCCGTGGAGAAGTCCACTCCGGGAAGACGCTTCATGGGGTGACCGCCCAGCCGGCTGCCCTCTTCGGCGTAGGTGGCGCACTCCGACTCCGGGATGACCCCGGTAGCGGCGAGCACCGCGTAGAGCCCCGCGGAAGCCTGCCCCTTGCTCAGGATCAGATGGTCACGATCGCCCGACGGGCCCTCGCCCGCCGGGTCGCGCAGCACCTCGGCGTAGAGCACGGCAAGGAGGTCGGCGATCGACATGCTGCCGCCGATGTGTACGCCGTTGGGGGAGGCGCTCATCTCGATGACCTTGCGCCGTATCTCCAGGGAGAGTTGCCGTGCCGTGGTCTGCGGAGGCGACTGTGTGAGCATGGGGGATGGATCCTTCCGTAAGTCGACCGGCGCCTCGACCAGCGGGAACCAGTAGGAAGATGAACAGCGGAGCGGGCGCCGCCGGGTCGCGGTGCCCGAAGGTCACACCACGCCGCAGGCGGCCCGGGAGCCCGGCTGCCGGACCTGGAAGATCGATTCGCGAACGGACTCGATGAACCGGTAGTCGATCTCCAGCGTGACGGGGTCCGCATGCGTCAGGAACACCCGCAGCGGACTGGTCAGCAGGTCATGGGTGGGCACGATGACATCACCGGGCCCCCGCTTGACCACCAGGTCCACCACCGACGGCCGGTCGCGGATCTCCTGGACCAAGGCCTCGTCGACCGAGACCACGGTGCCGGACAGCGATGTCGGAGCGTTGTAGACGGCGGCAGGCTGACGCCGCTCGTAGACCCCGTCCGCGTAGCGGGCGAGAAAGTCCTGGGGGCGGAGGTAGGCCAACGCCGTCAGGTCGGCGCTGTTCACGCCGATGGCCCTGTCGTGGAAGGCGGGGTGCAGATGCCCGTTGACCCGGGCGCCGACCTCGACCAGGGCCGGACCGGCCTCGGTCACGATCAGTTCGGTGTGCGCGGGGCCGTGCTGGATACGCAGGACGTCGAGGACGGTACGGGTGTAGGCGACCAGATCCGCGACCACCGGAGTGTCCGACGGCAGCAGGATGTCGCGGTTGTAGATGGGCTTGCCGTTGGCCAGCAGGCGCTTCTCGTAGCGCCAGACACCGCAGATGTAGGGATGGCCGTCGACGCTCACGCTGTCGACGATGTATTCGGTGCCCTCCAGGTAACTCTGCACGAGCACCTCGGTGTTGACGCCGTTGAACACGGTGGTGCTGGACAGCACCGACCGGAACGCGTCGCGCAGCGCCTCGGCGTTGCGGCAGACGGTGACGCCGTCGGTGGATGCGGACGCCAGCGGCTTCGCCACACAGGGCCAGTGCCCGTTGGCCTCGGCCCACGCGACGGCCTCTTCCACGTCATCGGTGAGTAGTTGCTGCGCGGTGCGCAGCCCCGCCGCGGAGACCGTCTCGATCATCTTGTGCTTGTCGCGACGCGCGTCGGAGCACGTGGTTCCGTTGGTGCGCACGTCCAGCGCCTCGCTCAGCCGGTCCGCGAGCAGCACACCCGGTTCCTGGCCGGGCAGCACGAAACGTACCCCGGCCTCCTTGAGGGCCTGTTCGGTGCCGCCGTCCGGGTCGTAGACCAGCCAGTCGAGATATGCGGATCGGTCCCACGGCTGCATCCGGGAGATCGGCTCGGCGGTGCTCTGCACGTGGATCACGTCGACGCCCAGTCGATTGAACGCCGCAGGCAGGTAGTTGCCTGTCCCGTACGCGTCGACCAGGACACCGACCGCGCGGCCCCTGGACCTGCGCACCACCTCGGAGGTGCGGTCAAGCAGCTCCTCGGCACCCCTGTCCACCATCAGCTCAGTCATCGGGTTCTCCCGCCTCGGGTCATCGCGGTCTGAGCTCAGCAACGTAGGAGCTGGGAAACGCGGGAAGGCGGGTGATACGACTTGAGACACATGGGGTCACCCCCAAAGGCACACAGCCGGACCAGGGGCCCCGACGCGGTCGGCATGGTGGTTTCCCGGCCGCTCTTGCCGATCCCCCGAGGAAGGTGCCGGATGACCTACTCAGCCGACGAAGGCCGCTACGGCCGCCTGTCCTACCGGCGTGCCGGGAACAGCGGGCTGCGGCTGCCGCCCCTGTCCCTGGGG
>NZ_BAAAUG010000226.1:0-12829 GCF_039533825.1 Streptomyces rectiviolaceus | reverse complement strand
GGCTCACGGGCGCCCGTGACGACGAGCACGGACAGGCCGGCGACGAAGCGGATGTGTACGGCACGGGGAGCGACGCCGCGTCCCCGCAACCGGCGGTTCCCACCCCCGAGGACCTCGCGGTGGCCGCCGCCGCGCGGACCCCGGAGTCCTGGCCCGATCCCGCGGCCCTGCTGCTCACGGCGCTCGGTCCTGGCCCCCGGCTCTGGGAGCGCGGTCCCGGCCACCCCGAGGCGCTCGCGGTCCGGCTCGGCACGGTCGACCGCACGGCCCCGGACGAGCGCGGCCTGCTGCCCGCGGTCCCCGTGACGGTCAGCCTGCGGGAGGTGGGCGCGCTCGGCCTCGCGGGTCCACGCGAGCGGCTCACCGGGCTCGCCCGTGGCGTCGTCGCCCAGCTCGCGGCGCTGCACTCCCCGGACGCCCTGGAGATAGTGCTGCTCAGCACGGACCGCGCACGGCCCACCCCGGAGCGCGCCGCCGAGTGGTCCTGGCTCGGCTGGCTCCCGCATCTGCGGCCCACGCACGGCCAGGACTGCCGACTCCTCCTCGCCTACGACCGCGAGCAGGCCGCCGCGCGCACGGGAGAGCTGCTGCGGCGCCTCGAGGATCGCGCGGCGGACAGGGCGTCGGCCACCGAGACCGGAAGCGGCTGCGGAAGCGGAGCCGAAAGCACTCTGGACGCCGGGCCCCGCACCGTCGTCGTGGTGGACGGCGATCCCGGGTCCGCCGGACTGCGCGAAGCCGTGGTGCGCCTTGCGCGGGAAGGGGCCGCAGCCGGGATCCATGTCGTCTGCCTGGCGGAGACCCCCGCCGCGTCCCCCGCCTCCCCGGTGTCCGCCACGTACGAAGCCGCCTGCTCCGTGTCGCCCGCCTTCCGCGCCTGCGGTGCCGTCGCGCTGCTCAGCGGCGACGTGGCCACGGCGCTGCGGCTGCTGCGCACCGTGGACGGACACCCCGCGGGGCACGGCGCGTTCGCCGCGGTGGACGGGGTCTCGCAGGCCTGGGCCGAGCGGTTCGCGCGGGCGCTCGCGCCGTTCCGTACGGACGGGGCGCCCGGCGACGGGCACACGCGCGTCTCCGCGCCCCTGCCCCAAATGGCGCGGCTCCTGGACGAGTTGGGGCTCGCGCGCGCCACTCCCGCGTCCCTGATGGCGCGGTGGGCCGCTGCCGCCGACGATCCGGAGGCGTTGGGCGGGCGGGCCTGGACGGTGCTCGGGGCGGGCCCGCGCGGGCCCGTGGTCGTGGATCTCGCCGCCGAGGGCCCGCATCTGCTGGCCGAGGGCCCTTCGGGGAGCGGTCGTACGGAGCTGCTGCGGTCCGTCGCCGCCTCGCTGGCCTCGGCGGAGCGGCCGGACCGCCTCGGCATGGTCCTGATCGACGGGCGCGACACCACGGGGAGCGGCGGCAGCGGGACGAACGGCGGGAACGTACGCCTTGTCGAGGGACTCGCGGTCTGTACGGACCTGCCGCATGTCACCACGCATCTCGCCGCCAACGACCCTGTCCGGATGAGGGAGTTCGCCCAGTCGCTGACCGCCGAGCTGAAGCGGCGGGCCGAGCTGCTCGGACGCCTCGGGTTCGCCGAGTGGCACACACAGGCGCCTCGGGCCGGCGTGAGCGGCGGGGGTGGCGTGGGCAGCGGGACGAACGGCGGGGGCGGCGGGGGCCGCGGGGCTGTCGTGAGCCTTGGGGACGATCTCGACCCGCCGCCGAGTTCCACGATGCGGCTGCGCCCCGCCGCCGCCCGCAAGGGAGCCGAGCCGGGGCCGCCGTTGCCTCGGCTCGTCGTGCTCGTCGACGACTTCGACGCACTGCTTTCGCCCGCCCTGGGGTCGCCGGGGCGGCCTGCCGCGGGGTCTGTCGTGCGGGCGCTCGAAGCGGTGGCCCGGGACGGGGAGCGGCTGGGCGTGCATTTGGTGGCGACCGCCAGCCGCAGTGAGCGCACTCCCGAGACGGAGCTGGGGAAGCGGGCCGCCCTGCGCATCACCCTGGACGCCGTCTCGCCGGGGCCGGAGGAGCCCGCCCCCGGGAGGGGTGAGCTTCGTACCGCCGAGGGGCGGGTGAGCCCCTTCCAGGCGGGGCGGGTCACCGGACGGATTCCTCGTACGTCTACGTTGCGGCCCACCGTCGTCCCCTTGGAGTGGGAGCGGATGGGGGATCCTCCGGCACGGCGGCCCGTTCGCGAACTCGGCAATGGGCCCACGGACTTGGCCCTCCTCGCCAGCGCGTTGGAGCGGGCCGCCCGGTCCGTCTCCGCGGATCAGGTGCCGTCCCTGCTGTGAACCCGCACCGCGCCGTTGCCGACGAGGACGCCCGCAGCTCATGACGGCACGTCACAACGCCATCACGATCGCCTGGTTGACACTGTTTGCGCTATTGCCGCCTCTCCCCAGGCGGGCGTAGACAGGCCGCACGGGACTCGCCAGGGCAGAGAAACGGGGCAGTGATGCGCAGCAGTCTTCGATCACGCAAGGCACCGCAACACCGGCGTACCACAGTCAAATTCGCCGCGGCCGTCGTCGCGGGCGCGCTCGCGCTCACCGTCACCGCATGCGGCGGGGACGACAGTGACGACAAGGACAGCGGCGACAAGGGCGGCGGCAAGGAGAGCGGCGCCGCGGTCCAACTGCCCAAGCTGGACGGGCAGACCGTCTCCGTGGCCGCCGTATGGGGCGGCTCGGAGCGCAAGGTCTTCCTCAAGGTTCTCGACGAGTTCGAGAAGCGGACCGGGGCCAAGGTCACGTTCGTACCGGCCCAGGACCCCATCATCAGCTTCCTGGAGTCGAAGGTCGCGGGCGGTCAGCCGCCGGACGTCGCGATGCTTCCGCAGGTCGGCGCGATCGAGCAGGCCGTGGAGAACAAGTGGGCCAAGCCGGTCGGGCCCGAGGCGCAGAAGCAGCTCGACAAGAACTACGGGAAGGGCTGGCAGGACCTCGGGGCCGTCGACGACAAGCAGTACGGCGTGTACTTCAAGGCCGCCAACAAGTCCCTGGTCTGGTACAACACCCAGGTCTTCGACAACGCGGGCACCAAGGCACCCAAGACCTGGGACGACTTCATCAAGACGGCCCAGACCGTGTACGACTCCGGTGTACCGCCGATCTCGGTCGCGGGCGCCGACGGCTGGACCCTCACCGACTGGTTCGAGAACATCTACCTCTCGCAGGCGGGCCCGGAGAAGTACGACGACCTCGCCGAGCACGAGATCAAGTGGACGGACCCCTCCGTGAAGGAGGCGCTGACCACGCTCGGTGAGCTCTTCGGTAAGAAGGGCTTCGTCGCGGGCGGCGCCGACGGCGCGCTGCAGACCGAGTTCCCGGTGTCGGTCAAGCAGACCTTCACCGGCGGCGACCAGCCCAAGGCGGGCATGGTCTTCGAGGGCGACATGGTCTCGCTGCCCATCTCGGAGACGAAGGCCAAGATCGGCACGGACGCCAAGGTGTTCCCGTTCCCGGCGGTCGGCAGCGAGTCCCCCGCGGTCGTGGGCGGTGACGCCGCCGTGGCGCTGAAGGACAGCAAGGGCGCCCAGGCGCTGCTCACCTTCCTCGCGTCGCCGGACTCCGCCAAGGTCTGGGCGGAGGCGGGCGGCTTCGTCTCGCCGAACAAGAACCTCGATCTTGCCGCGTACCCGAACGACGTGCAGCGCTCCATCGCCAAGGCGCTGATCGCGGCGGGCGACGACATCCGCTTCGACATGTCCGACCAGGCCCCGCAGGCCTTCGGCGGCACGCCCGGCAAGGGTGAGTGGAAGGCACTGCAGGACTTCCTGAAGAACCCGAAGGACGTCGAGGGCACGCAGAAGGCGCTGGAGACGGCCGCCGCCAAGGCCTACAAGGACTGACGCGGTGGCGTCCGCGAACGCCGGGGGCGCGCCGAGTGCGGCGCTGCCCCCGGCCCCGAAACCGCGCAAGAGCGTGACCGGAACGCGCAAATCCGTGGCGGTGCTCTTCCTGGCGCCCGCCCTGGTGCTGCTCGGCGCGCTCGTCCTCTACCCCATCGGGTACTCGGTCTTCCGCAGCTTCTTCGACAAGTCGGGCGACTTCACGGCGCTCGGCAACTACAAGACGCTGTTCACGGACGACACCATCCTCACCGCGGTGAAGAACAACGCGATCTGGATCGTGGTCGCACCGACCCTCGCGACCGGGCTCGGCCTGATCTTCGCCGTGCTCACCGAACGGATCCGCTGGGGAACGGCGTTCAAGCTGGTCATCTTCATGCCGATGGCGATATCGATGCTCGCGGCCGGCATCATCTTCCGGCTCGTGTACGAGTCGGACCCCGACCGGGGTGTGGCCAACGCCGTCTTCGTCACCGCGCACGACACCTTCGCCACGTCATCCGCCTTCCCACAGGCGCATCCCAGTACGCGGTCACCGCTGAAGCCGGCGGGCGGTGGCGCCTTCGTCACACGCGATGCGGTGAGCGCGGGCACTCCGGTGGCCCTGCCGCTGACCGGTGTCGCGCCGGACAACATGCCGGACGACGCCAAGTCCGCCGCGGCCGCGAAGCCGGACCCCGACAAGGTCTCCGGCACGGCCTGGCAGGACTTCACACGCGGCAAGGGCCGGGGCGAGGTCAACGCCCCGGACAAGGCCGAGTTCGGCTATGCCGGGATCAAGGTCGAGGCCGTCAAGAACGGCAAGGTGGTGGCATCGGCCAAGGCCGCGGCCGACGGCACCTTCGCGCTTCCCAAGGAGGCCGACGGGGCCCAGCTCCGCTTCCCCGCGTCGAACTTCCGCGAGCCGTACAACGGCGTGGACTGGCTCGGCCCGTCCCTCATCACGCCCGCGGTGATCGGCTCGTACCTGTGGATCTGGGTGGGCTTCGCGATGGTCCTGATCGCGGCCGGTCTGGCCAGCGTGCCGCGTGAACTCCTGGAGGCCGCCCGCGTGGACGGCGCCAGCGAGTGGCAGGTGTTCCGCAGGATCACCGTGCCGATCCTCGCGCCGGTGCTCGCGGTGGTGGCGGTCACGCTCATGATCAACGTACTGAAGATCTTCGACCTGATCTTCATCATCCCGCCGAACTCCTCCAAGGACGACGCGAACGTCCTGGCGCTCCAGCTCTACAACTCCGCGTTCCTCGACAAGGATTCGGGCGTGGCGAGCGCGATCGCCGTGCTGCTCTTCCTCCTCGTGATCCCGGTGATGCTCTTCAATGTCCGGCGACTTCGGCGGGAGGCGCGACGATGACCACCCAGGTCGAAGTGGTGAAGGCGAAGCAGTCGCTCGGCGGGCGGATCGCGTCCGTCCTGAGCGGCAGCGCCGTACGCGTCTTCCTCGTCGTCGTCGCGCTCTTCTGGCTCGTGCCGACGATCGGTCTGCTGCTCGGCTCGCTGCGCACCTCGTCCGACATGGCGGAGAGCGGCTGGTGGAAGGTCCTCAGCACGCCGTCGCAGATGACGCTGGACAACTACACGAACCTCCTCAAGGACGAGACGATCACCGACTCGATCCTGTCCAGCATCATGATCACCGTCCCGGCGACGCTGCTCGTCGTGGTCATCGGGTCCCTCGCCGGATACGCCTTCGCGTGGATGGAGTTCCCGGGACGCGACTGGTGGTTCCTCGGCGTCGTCGGGCTGCTGGTGGTGCCCGTGCAGGTGGCGCTGCTTCCGGTGTCGAAGATCTTCGGCGCGGTCGGCATCTTCGAGACGACGATCGGTGTGGTCATCTTCCATGTGGCCTTCGGCCTGCCGTTCGCGATCTTCCTCCTGCGGAACTTCTTCGCGGAGATCCCGCGCGAACTCCTGGAGGCCGCACGCCTGGACGGAGCCGGTGAACTGCGGCTCTTCTTCCGGGTCGTGATGCCGCTCGGCGCGCCCGCGATCGCCTCGCTCGGCATCTTCCAGTTCCTCTGGGTCTGGAACGACATGCTGATCGCGCTGATCTTCGCCGACTCCGAGAGCCCGCCGATCACGGTCGCGCTCCAGCAGCAGGTGCGGTCCTTCGGCGACAACGTGCAGATCCTGGCGCCCGGCGCGTTCATCTCGATGGTCATCCCGCTGGCCGTGTTCTTCGCGTTCCAGCGGCAGTTCGTGTCCGGCGTGATGGCGGGCGCGGTGAAGTAGACGATCACCACGGTGAAGTGGTCGATCACGAACAACAAAGGCGCATACGTTCGACGAGTGAGGCGGCCCACCAGCGGGGCCGCCTCACCCGCGTCCATCCCCCGTATGCCACATACGGCGTAACCCGCCCGGCCGCCTGGGCGTTTCCGGGCAGTATGCCCGCGCCGACCCATGGATGTGCCTTGCCCCGGTTCAGTGTCATCGTGCCCGTGTACAAGGTGCAGGCGTATCTGCCCGCATGCCTCGAATCCGTTCTCGGCCAATCGTTCACGGACCTCGAACTGATCGTGGTCGACGACTGCTCACCCGACGCGTGCGGCGCCCTCATCGACGAGTGCGCGGCCCGTGACACCCGCGTGAAGGCCGTCCACCTCAAGGAGAACGTCGGCCTCGGCCGCGCCCGCAACGCCGGCATGGAGCACGCCGCCGGCGACTACCTCATCTTCCTCGACAGCGACGACACCCTCACCCCGGACTCCCTGCACGCGATCTCCGACCGCATCAAGGAGACGGACGAGCCGGACGTCCTGATCTACGACTACGCGCGCACGTTCTGGTCGGGCGAGGAGATCCGCAACCAGCTCGCGGGCCTGCTCAAGGAGGAGGGCAAGGCTCCCTTCCGGCTGAGCGACCGGCCGGACCTGCTGAAGCTCCTGATGATCGCCTGGAACAAGGCCTACCGCCGCGACTTCATCGAGCGCGAGGAGTTCACCTTCCCGCCGGGCCTCTACGAAGACACTCCCTGGACGTTCCCGATCCTGATGAGGGCGGGCTCGATCGCCACCCTCGACCGGGTCTGCGTGCACTACCTGCAGCGCCGCCGGGGCAGCATCCTGCGCACCACCACCCGTCGGCACTTCGACATCTTCGACCAGTACGAGCGGCTCTTCGCGTTCCTGGACACGCACCCGGAGCTCTCGGCGGCCTGGCGGCCCATCATCTTCCGGCGGATGATCGACCACTTCTCGACGGTCTTCACCAAGCGGGACCGCCTCCCGCGCGGCAGCCGCCCCGAGTTCCTGCGCAAGGCCCGCACCCACTACCGCCGTTACCGCGTCCCCGGCGCCCGACCGCGGGCCCGCGCCCGGCTGCGGCACGGCCTGGTACGCCTCGGCACGCACCGTACGTACCGGACCCTGTGGACGGCGCTGCGGCTGAGGTCGAGGGCCAGGCGGTACGCGGCGACCGCGCGGCACCGTGCCAAGGGCGCCGCGCTGCAGCTGCACTACCGCGTCCAGCTGCGCCTGCCGCTGCGCGCCGACCGCGCCGTCTTCTCCTCGTACTGGGGGCGCGGCTACGGCTGCAACCCCGGCGCCCTGGAAGCCGCACTGCGCGAGCACGCCCCGCACGTCCGCACCGCGTGGATCGCGGACCCGGCCCACCACCACACCCTGCCGACGGCCACCCGCAGGATCCGCCCCGGCACGGCGGCGTACTGGAGTGCACTCGCCCGCTCCAAGTACCTCGTGAACAACGTGAACTTCGACCGCAGGCTCATCAAGCGCCCCGGCCAGGTCATGATCCAGACCCAGCACGGCACGCCCCTGAAGCTGATGGGCCTCGACCTCCAGGACCGCCCGGCCGCCGCGCGGGGCACGGACTTCGGCACCCTCCTGGACAATGCCGACAAATGGGATTACGTCCTGTCGGCGAACCGGCACTCGACGCTGGTGTGGGAGCGCGTGTTCCCCGCCTCGTTCAAGACGCTCGAGTACGGCTATCCGCGCAACGACATCTACCAGCGGGCGAGCTCCGCGGACGTGGCCAGGCTCCGCGAGGCCCTCGGCGTCCCCGAGGGGGCGGTCGCCATCCTCTACGCGCCCACCCACCGCGACTACCGCCACACCCAGCTGCGCTCCCTCGACCTGGAGCGGATGCTGCACAACCTCGGCCCCCGCTTCGTCGTCCTGACCCGCGCCCATCACTCGTACGGGGCGCCTCTGGCGTCCTCGTCGGGCCGCCTGATCGACGTGTCGGACCACCCGAGCGTGGAGTCCCTCTGCCTCGCGTCGGACGCCCTGGTCACCGACTACTCGTCGCTCATGTTCGACTACGCCAACCTCGACCGCCCCGTCGTCCTGCACGCCGACGACTGGGAGGCGTACGAGGCGGCCCGCGGCACCTATTTCGACATCCGCGACTTTCCGCCGGGCGCGGTCGCGCGGAGCGAGGACGAACTCACCGACATCTTCGCCACCGGGCACTGGCGCGGCTCGCGCTCGGCACAGCTGCGCGCCGCGTTCCGAGACCGCTTCTGCGTGTACGACGACGGTCGGGCCGCTGAACGAGTTGTGAGGCATGTGGTGCTCGGTGAGGCCGGGGGTCTACCGTCTGTGGCGCCACTGGCGGACCGGCACCCGGCGCCGGCCGCGGGGGTGGCCGACGAGCCGCTGCCGCGGGCCGACGTCTCGCGGCCCACTCCGCGCTTCTAGCTGAACGAACCGTGCTTCTGACGGCACCACGCGTCCGCCGCACTGTCCTCCTTCCCCCATCCCCGGGACCAGATATGCAGAACGCTTCAGCCACCACGTCCGCGACCGCGACCGGCCAGGACACCGGTCAGCTGCCGCGGCCGCGCCAGCTCTCCGATGTGAAGGGGTGGTTCCACCCGGTCGACCAGGTGCTCTTCGACTGGATCCTGAGTCGGCAGCTCGACCGGACGGAGCGGGGTGACCTGCTTGAGCTCGGTGCGTATCTGGGCAAGAGCGCCATCTTCATGGGCGCGTACCTGCGCGCGGACGAGACCTTCACGGTCTGCGACCTCTTCGACTCGCCCGCCCCCGACGAGGCCAACTCCGCCGAGATGGGCCGCTCGTACTCCACGCTCACGCGCCGCGCCTTCGAGGCCAACTACCGCTCCTTCCACGACGGTCTGCCGCAGATCGTCCAGGAGCCGTCCTCCGGGATCACCGCGCACGTGGAGGCGGACAGCTGCCGTTTCGTGCATATCGACGCCTCGCATCTGTACGAGCACGTCCACGCGGACATCGCCGCGGCCCAGGAGCTTCTCGGGCAGGACGGGATCGTCGTGCTCGACGACTTCCGGGCCGAGCACTGTCCGGGGGTGGCCGCGGCGACCTGGGGAGCCGTGGCGAGCACGGGGCTCAAGCCGCTGTGCATCACGGCCACCAAGTTCTATGGGACGTGGGGGAGTTACGACGCGATCCACGCCGATCTCGCCGCGTTCCTGAAGGAGCGCGACGACATGTGGCACGGCGCCGAGGAGGTCGCGGGCTTCCCGATGATCCGGATCAGCGGCAAGAAGGCGAAGTCTCCGCAGCAGCCGGTGTCACGGCACGCGGGCGAGGCGCCCCCGGAACAGACTCGCCAGGCGCCTGAACCTGCCGGAGCAGGGAGCCGGGCCAAGAGCCTGCTGTCATCACTGCTCGCACGCTCGGGACGCTCCTGACGTTCCTGACGTCCTGACGTTCGAGATCTCCGACGGGGCCGCCCCGGGGCGGCCCCGCCAGGGGCGGGGAACTGCGCGACCAGCCCCCACCCACCCGCGGATTCATCACAGCACCCCAGCAGAGCGCTACCGCTCAAGCAGCTCGAACAGCGCCTCCCAGCGCTCAAGCACCCGCGCCTCGGAGAACCGCTGCACGTTCATCCGGGCCCGCTCCCCCATCGCGTCCCGCAGCCGCGGGTTGCCGGTGAGGCGCAGGAGGCGGTCGGCGAGGGCCTCGATGTCGCCGGCGGGGGCGAGCAGGCCGTCCTCGCCGTGGCGCACGATCTCGCGTACGCCGGGTGCGCAGTCGAAGGCCGCGCACGGCACCGCGCTGGCCATGGCCTCCATCAGGGCAAGCGGGAAGCCTTCGCCACGCGAGGACTGCACGAAGAGGGAGCTCTCGGCAAGGACCCCCGGCACATCGCTGGTGCGGCCCCGCCACTGAACCGAACCATCCAGGCCAAGGCGCGTGCACTGCCGCTTGAGAGCGCCTTCGTCCGCGCCCGCGCCGTAGATCCGCAGCGTCCAGTCCGGGCGCTGCGGGGCCACCAGCGCCCAGGTGTCGACGAGCATGTCGACGCCCTTCTGGTCGGCGAGCCTGCCGATGCTGCAGACCACCTTCCGGTCGCGTCGCGAGGGCACCGCGGGGAGGTGGGCGAGGGCGTTGGGCATCGCGCCGACGTTGTGCATGCCGTCGGCGATCCAGTCGTCGGCGTCCTCCTGGGTGAGCGCGAGCCAGCGGTCCACGGAGGGGTAGCTGCGCTTGACCGCGCGGTAGCGGTGACAGGCACGGGTGTAGGCGTACGACTCGTGGCTCATGCCGATGATGCGCAGGCCCGCGGTGTCCGCCTCCCTGATCCACTCCATCGGCCAGACCTGCGTGACGATGGCGACCGCGCCGGGGCGTGCGGCACGGAAGAGCTCCGAGAGCCGGTCGACGGTGCGGCGCTTGGCGGCGACCCGTGCCGACTCGCGGCGCCGTGCCACCACGTTGAGGCGGCCGAGGCCGCGCGCCGGGCGCGGGGTGGGCGGATGCTCGCGGTAGAGGCTGGTCACGGGGTAGCCGAGGTCGTCGGGGAGCACCAGTTTCAGCTCGGCCTCGTGGACGCCGACGACGTGCACCCGGTGGCCGTTGCCCTGGAAGAGCCGGGCCATCTGGTGGGCCCAGGCGGTGACGCCGCCGAGTTCGTCGACGGTGTTCGCGACGAGGAAGAGGTCGCGGCTCTTCGTCGCGGTCGCGAGCGTCGTGGTCGCGGGCGATGTGGTCATGCGCCGTCCCTCTTCTCCGTCTTCTCAGCCTTCTCCGTCTTCACCGTGTTCCCGGAGTTCCCCGTGTTCCCGAACCGCTCCCCGAAGAGCGCGTCCACCACGCCGGCCGCGGCCCGCCCCTGGTCGTACGAGCCGAACCGCCCGGCGAACGCCCGCCGGGCCTCGGCCCACGCCCCGTCCGTCTCCTTCAGCGTGGCGAGCACGCGCAGCAGCTCATCCTCCGTCTCCACGACGGGCCCGCCCGCGTCGTCCCGCAGCGCGAAGTAGCTGCCCCGCTCGGCGGCGTACGCGTCGAGGTCCGGCGCGAAGTGCACCAACGGCCGGTCCAGGAGCGCGAAGTCGAACATGATCGACGAGTAGTCGGTCACCAGGACGTCGGCGAGACAGAGCAGCTCGCTGACGTCGTGGTGGGCGGATACGTCGATGACGGAGCCGACCGCGCCGGGCGGGGACACCGGGAGGCTCGCCGCCTCCATGTAGTGGGCGCGCACGAGGAGGACGTGGCTGTCACCGAAGCGGTCCGCGAACTTGCGTACGTCCAGGGGCAGTCGCACCGCCTTGTTGTTCTTGGGCAGGCCGCGGAACGTCGGCGCGTAGAGCACCACCGTCTTGTGGTCGGGAATGCCGAGGTCGGCGGCGACGGCCGGTCGCGGGAAGCGGCCCGACGCCTCGTCCCTGGCGCGCGCGGCGACCAGGCGGTCGTTGCGCGGGTAGCCGCAGCGCAGCAGCCGCTCCTCGGGGATGCCGTAGGCGCGCGCCAGGGTGTTCACGTCGTGCTCGGAGCGCACCAGGAAGTGGTCGAAGCGGTCGACGGCCTGCTGGAGCCGCGCGCGCTGCGGGGCGTTCTGCGTCTTCAGGCGCGCCTCGTCGAAGCCCATCCGCTTGTACGCGGAGCCGTGCCAGGTCTGGAGATACGTGGTGTGGCGCGGCTTGGACAAGGCGTGCGGGAAGCCTTGGTTGTCGATCCAGAACTCGGCGCGGCCAAGGGCCCACAGATACCGCCAGGACCAACGGCGCACCAGGCGTGCCGAGTCGGGGAACCCGTCGGCCGAAGCGGCGTACGACCAGGTGCAGCGGAGCCGCAGCCCGCGGTCGAGGATCTCCTGGTGGACGGCGCGCGGGCTGTCGCCGTAGCACTTGCCCATGTGGCTCTCGAAGACCACCGAGCCCTTGCTGACGGGCAGCCGCCGCAGCACCTTTCGGTAGGCGCGCACCTTGAACGGCTGAGCGCTCAGCCTGTCCCATCTCTTGCGCAGGGCGCGTAGCCGGAGCCTCAGCCTCCGGGCGGGTCGGAAGTGCGTGGCGTAGTGCAGGGCCGCGCGCAGGGTGCGGGCCGCGCGGTGGCGGGGCGCGAGCCGCAGCTCCAGCTTGTTCGCGCCGGTGACGGTGAGCCCCTGGCCCGTACCCGCTCCCGTACCCGTACCCGCCCCCACGGTCTCCTGCTCGGCGACGAGTTCGGTGGTCACCTCCTGGTCGCCCGCGGCGAGTCGGAGCCGTGGCTCCCAGGCGCGGTCGCGGATGCCGAGGTCCCGCAGTCCTGCGGTGAGGCCCACCGTGGCCCGCCAGACCACCGCGCCGCCGTCGTAGTGCGCTTCCTCCACGGGTACGCGGAAGGCGCGCCGCCCCTTGCCGCGCGCCCGCACGTCGAGCCAGGCGGTGAGCGGCGGCCGTTCGGGCACGAGTCCGCCGGGCAGCACGACCTGACCTTCGAGGACCGCCTTGCCGCCGTCGATGCGGCACCCGGTGAGGCGGTTCAGTAGCCGCACATCCCCCAACTGCTGGTGCTGGTGGCCGAGTTCACTGACGTCGAGCACTTCTCGTACGCGGGGGTCGTCGAGCCCGTCCGCGCGCCAGTAGACCTTCCCCTCCCGCACGGTCAGCTCCGAGACGACGGTCCCCGGCCGCCCCAGCGCGTACGCGGCGGCCAGCACGCCGTCCGTGTCGCCCTCCGCGAGCAGCCGCACGCACACCCGCTCCATCTGGTCGAGCGCGGCCAGGGCGCGCGCGTGCACGCGGCCTTCGAGGTGCGGGGCGAGCGCGGC
>NZ_BAAAUG010000225.1:0-2417 GCF_039533825.1 Streptomyces rectiviolaceus | reverse complement strand
GCTGCGGGCGCCGCGGGCGCCGCTGGTACGGCGGCCACGTCTGAGTCCGCCGGAGCTTCTGGGGCTTCTGGGGCTTCCGGGGCCGCTGGATCCTCTGTGAACTCCGGTGGCCGCAAGGGCGAGGAGGCCGCCGAGCGGCTGAAGGGTGCGCTCCGGTCGGTGCGGAAGGCCGCGGCTGCGGCTACCACGCGGGGTGCGGGGGCCGGGGCGGCTGCTTCCGGCACTGATTCACCTTCTGGCTCCGGCTCTAGCTCTAGCTCTAGCTCTGGTTCCGGTTCTGCTTCCGGCGCCGCTTCTGCCGCGTCTGCTCCTGCTTCTGCTTCTACTCCGGCTTCCTCCCCTTCCACTTCTTCCGCTCCTGCGTCTGGTTCAGGTTCCGGGGCGAGTTCGGTGGCTGGGGGCGGGGGTTCGAGCACGCCGCCGGTTCCCGTGACGCCCCCGCGTGCGACGCCTGCCAAGGCCTCGCTCACTGATGTGGTGCCTCGGCGCACTCTCGTGATCATTTCGGTTGCGCTCGTGCTCGCGGTGCTCGGGACCGTCCTGGCCTTCGCGCTGAACGGCGGGGACGAGAGCGGTGGGCAGGACAGCAAGAACAGCGGGGACAAGGCCGCCTCCAGCGGGGCGACCGCGGGCGGAGGCGGCAAGGAGGAGGACAAGGGCGCCGGGCAGGACGACGGTGCCGAGAAGGACAGGGACAAGGACGAGGCGGACGCGAGCGCCGGTTCGGGCGCGAGCCCCGGTTCGGGTGACGGCAAGGACCCGAGCGAGAGCGGCGACGACAGCGGCGACTCCGGCAAGGAGCCGGGCGACGGCGCGGAGTCGACGTACAAGCACTCGCAAGGTTTCTCGGTGGGCCTGCCCAAGGGCTGGAAGTACCAGTCCACGGCCGCCGCGGGCGCGCGCTTCACCGGTCCTGACGGGCAGAAGCTGCTGATCGGCTGGACTCCTACCCCCAAGTCGGACCCCGTGGGCGACTGGAAGAGCCAGGAGTCGTACATGGTCCGGTCGCAGTACAAGCGCATCCGGATAGAGAAGGTCGACTTCCGTGGCTGGAACACGGCCGACTGGGAGTTCACGTACGTCGACGGCGGCACGAAGTACCGCTCGATAGACCGCGGGTTCGTCGTCAACGGCAATCTGGGCTACGGAATGATGTACACGGCCAAGGCCGCCAAGTGGGACAGCGACGAGCGCAAGGACGCGTGGCGGACCTTCACCAAGTCGTTCAAGCCGAAGAAGTAGCCGGGCAGCGGGCCGGGGGGCCGCGGACTTCGGGGAATCGGGGAGTCCGCGGAACGGGTCCGGCGAGATCTCGCATCCCCTCAATGTGGTTTGCCTCCGGCACGTATCGTGAGTGACTGCGGACCGTACGCAGCCGCAACAGGGCGTAAGACGAACGGAATTGACCACCGGGCGGACGGGGGAGGCGTCGTGGACGAATACGCGGGGCGGGTACTCGCCGACCGCTACCGCCTGCCGCTGCCTCCCGCGGACGAGTACGAACTCGCGGAGACGCGGGCCTTTGACACCTACAGCGGGCAGGAAGTCCTGGTCAGGCAGGTCCCGTTGCCCGAGGTCGTCGACGCGGAAGTGCTTGAGCTCGATGAGCGGGACCTACCGGAGGGGGAGCTTCCGGCAGGGTTCGTGAGCGCGGGTGCGGTGCGGCGGCCGTCGGCGCGTACGACGCGGAGGCCGTCGGATCCGGCGGTGCGGCGCGCGATAGAGGCGGCACAGGCCGCCGCGCAGATTCCCGACCACCCTCGGCTCGACCAGGTCTTCGACGTGTTCGCCGAGGGTGGTTCGCTGTGGATAGTCAGCGAGTTGGTGGCGGCGAGGCCGCTGGCCGCGCTGCTCGCGGACCGGCCGCTGAGCCCGTATCGGGCGGCGGAGGTCGCATCCGACGTGGTGACGGCACTGCGGGTGCTGCACGCGCACGGCTGGGTCCACCGGAACATCACCGCTCGCACGGTCCTGGTCTGCGACGACGGCCGGGTGGTCCTCACGGGCCTCGCTGCGGGCGCGGCGGAAGAGGCGCTGTGCGGGTACGACCCTCGGCCCGAGGAGTTCCTCGCGGGGTTCGAGGGCGGGGGTGGGGGCGACGACTCGGGTGCTGACTCCGGTGCCGGTAGTGCCAGTAGTGCCGGTGGTGGGTTCGATGTCGATGAGCCTGGTGGGGCCTATGAGGCCGAGGAGAGCGATCGTTCGCGTGGTCATGCCGCGATCGAGGCCGCCCAGCCCACGGAGTCCGAGGGCGATCCGCGGGCCGCGCGGTCCAGCGCCATAGCCGCCTACCGCGCAGGGGCGCGGGCCGCGGCGCGGGTGAGCGAGGACGAGGGCCGACGGGTCTCGGCGTCGGCGTCGGCGTCGGCGGGTGCGGAGTTGCCGGGGCCGAGGGACGGCGGGTCGTTCGGGGCGAG
>NZ_BAAAUG010000224.1:0-10902 GCF_039533825.1 Streptomyces rectiviolaceus | reverse complement strand
TTCTGTGTTTCGTTCTTGCGTTTCCGACTCTATCAGACTCTTTCGTGTCCGATTTCCTCGGCGCCTTTCCGGTTCCCGCTCCTGCCTTTCGGCTTTCGCGTTTCCCTTTCCGGCGGTTCCGACTTTATCAGAAGTTTTCGGCCGGTCTTACCGGCCTGGAGTTCCGATTTATCGGGTGCGGCTTCTTGGCTTATGAGATTCAAGAAGCAGGCAGACGTTAACTGCCGCCGCTGGACTTGTCCAGCTCTAGGCAACTGTTCGAATCTACCTCCCCAGTCGTTCCGTGTCAACGGTTTTTCTGGGGCGTCGAGGACACTAGCAGGTCAGCGGGGCCGTACGCACATCACGCTGCAGTGGGGACCGTGGCGCTGCGTTCGGCCGGGTCCACGTCGCCTGTGGCGCCGGCTCGCGCCGCTCTGCCGCCCAGGACATAGACGTACGCAAGGAAGGCCAGTTCAGCGGCGATTCCGATGCTGATGCGGGCCCAGGTCGGCAGGCCCGAGGGGGTGACGAAGCCTTCGATGGCGCCCGAGATGAACAGGACCAGGGCCAGGCCGACCGCCATGCCCAGGGCGGCTCGGCCCTCCTCGGCGAGGGCTGTTCGGCGTGAGCGCGGGCCGGGATCGATGACGGTCCAGCCGAGGCGCAGGCCCGTGCCCGCGGCCACGAAGACCGCGGTCAGTTCCAGGAGGCCATGTGGGAGGACCAGGCCGAGGAAGGTGTCGAGGCGGCCGGCGGACGACATCAGGCCGATGCCAACGCCCAGGTTCAGCATGTTCTGGAAGAGGATCCAGATGACGGGGAAGCAGAGGAAGGCGCCCAGGACCAGGCACATGGCCGCTGCTTGGGCGTTGTTCGTCCAGACCTGGGCGGCGAACGATGCCGCTGGGTGGCTCGAGTAGTACGTCTCGTACTCGCCGCCGGGGCGGGTGAGCTCCCGCAGTTCGCTGGGGGCCGCGATGGAGGACTGGACCTCGGGGTGCGTGGCGATCCACCAGCCGATGACGGCCGCGAGGACCGTCGAGAGGAGGGCCGTCGGGACCCACCAGTGGCGGGAGCGGTAGACCGCTGCCGGGAAGCCGTGGGTCAGGAAGTGCGTGGCGTCGCGCCACGAAGCGCGTCGGGTGCCTGTCACCGCGCTACGCGCGCGTGCCACGAGGTGGGTGAGACGACCGGTGAGCTGCGGGTCCGGGGCGCTGGACTGGATCAGAGAGAGGTGGGTCGCCGTGCGTTGGTAGAGGGCGACGAGTTCGTCGGTCTCGGCTCCGTTGAGGCGGCGCTGGCGGCGCAGCAGGGCGTCGAGTCGGTCCCACTCCGCTCTGTGGGCGGACACGAAGACGTCGAGGTCCATCAGGTGGCTGCTCCTCGTACTGCGGCGCGATGCTGCCTCAGCTTGGCAGACTGGCCGTTCCGAGGGCAGGGCAGGGAAGGGCGGCTGGCGTGAGTGAGCTTGTGACGGGCGAGGCGGTGGCGCTCGAGATGCGCCCGGCGAAGCTGCCGAGCCGTGGGCTCGCCGTACTGATCGACTTGGTCGTGGCCTGGGCGGTCTACCTGGGGGTGACCGTGGGGATCGTGGCTTCTACGTCCTCGCTGGACGACGCGGCGGCCGCGGCGGTCGCCGTCGCCAGCTTCGTACTGATCCTGGTCGGTGGGCCGATCGCGGTGGAGACGCTCAGCCATGGGCGGTCGCTGGGCAAGCTGGCGTGCGGGCTGCGGGTGGTGCGGGACGACGGGGGGCCGATTCGTTTTCGGCACGCGCTGGTGCGGGGCGCGGTGGGGGTCGTCGAGATTCTGCTGACCTTCGGGGTCGTCGCGTGCATCGCTTCGCTGGTGTCGGCGCGGGGGCGGCGGCTGGGGGATGTGTTCGCGGGAACGCTTGTCGTGCGGGAGCGGGTGCCCGCCGCGCATACGGCTTTCATTCCTCCGCCGCCGCCTTGGCTGGCGGGGCGGTTCTCCGGGCTCGATCTGTCCGGAGTGCCCGAGGGGTTGTGGCTGGCCATCAGGCAATACCTGACGCGGATGGGGCAGTTGGATCCGCAGGTGGGCTGGGCGATGGCGGAGCGGCTTGCGGGGGATCTCTCGGAACGTACGGGGGCGCCGGCTCCGCAGGGAGTTCCGCCGGCCGCGTACCTGGCCGCGGTCGTGCAGGAGCGGCAGGCGCGTGATGCTCGGCGGGCGTTCGGCGGGAGCGGGGGCGTGAGTGGGAGCGGGGGGTCGGCTGCCGGTGCTGGGTATGCGGGGCCATCGGAGTACGCGGTACCGGGGGCACCTGTGCCTGTGGGGTATCCGAGCGGTGGCGTGCCGCCGGGGCCTGCTCCTCGCCCGGCCTCTCCGGCTCCCCAGGCTCCCCCGGCCCAGCCGGCCGGCCCGGCGGTCGGGCAGAAGAGCGCGGAGGCCACGCCTCCACGCACCGGGTTCGTACCGCCTGCGTAGCGCTGGGGTCAGGCGAACGTCGAGGGCGGGGATTCGAGGTTCTCGAGCTCCAGGCCGGGGGCGGAGAGGACGACGTCGCCGGAGATGTGGATGGCGTGCTGTTCGCCGGTGTCCAGGGCTGTGACCTGGTATTCGTCCACGATGAGCGGGCCGTTGTCAGTGGTGTGTGCTTCGCTTTTCAGTAGGGCCCAGGACTGGTCGAGGGTGCGGGGGGCGAGGACCGGGTCGGTGAAGGCCACTAGGCGGACGCGGGTCGCGGGGGAAGCGGGGGTGAGGCGCAGGAGGCGTGTGGTCGCGACGAGGAAAGCGGGGGAAGTGCCGGTGAAGGCGTGGGCGGGGGCGTTGTCTTCGGTGGCGTGGGTGCCGGTGGGGTCGGTGCGTACCCAGGTGACGCCATCGATCGCCGCGGCGCGGATCTGCCAGTCCCTCGCGTGAAGTTCGAGGCGGATGGGGCGGCCGAGTTCATCGAGGGCGAGGTCGACGGAGCCGGTGGGCTCGCCTGAGGGGGCGGTCCGCTGCGAGACGTAGCGCCAGCCGGAGGGGCCGGGGGCGCAGTGGAAGTGTTCCTCACCGAGGGGGGTGTGGTCGTGCGGATCGTGAAGCGAATAGTGGCCGCGGGGCATGGGGGCTCGGTCCTTGTCGGGGGCGGGTTCTAGCCGGGGCGAGTGGGTTCCAGGCCAGGGCGGATTCTTGTCCTAGGCCCCATGCCCCGGGTGGACAGCCGCGGGGCGAACTGCCGGGGAACGCCGACCCGGGTGGGACCGGCGCGGGCCCCATCAGGCGGGTGGACGGACTCGGGGCGGGCGGCCATGGGGGCGGCTTGGCGGGGGCGGCTGTTTCACGGTTTCTGTCCCGTGTTCCGTGGCGTGTCCCGTGTGTCGGGGGCGCGCTCGCGTGCCGCCGCGGGTGGGGACGCCCTCTCCCGGTGGCTGCGGCAGTCACCGGCGCCGGTCTGGGGTGCCCCCACGGGCGCAGGCCCCCGTCCTGGTGGGCGAGGGCCTGCGGATGAGCGTGGGCCGGTGGCCGGCTCGGTCAGTAGCGGTAGTGGTCCGGCTTGTACGGGCCCTCTACCTCGACGCCGATGTACGAGGCCTGCTCGGGGCGGAGCGTCGTGAGCTTCACGCCGAGCGCGTCCAGGTGCAGGCGGGCGACCTTCTCGTCGAGGTGCTTGGGGAGCACGTAGACGTCGGTCGGGTACTCCTCCGGCTTGGTGAACAGCTCGATCTGGGCCAGGGTCTGGTCCGCGAAGGAGTTGGACATCACGAAGGACGGGTGGCCCGTCGCGTTGCCCAGGTTCAGCAGGCGGCCCTCGGAGAGGACGATGAGGACCTTGCCGTCGGGGAATGTCCAGGTGTGGACCTGCGGCTTGACCTCGTCCTTGACGATGCCGGGGATCTTGGCGAGGCCGGCCATGTCGATCTCGTTGTCGAAGTGGCCGATGTTGCCGACGATCGCCTGGTGCTTCATCTTGGCCATGTCCGAGGCCATGATGATGTCCTTGTTGCCGGTCGTCGTGACGAAGATGTCGACCTTGTCGACGACCTCGTCCAGCGTCGCGACCTGGTAGCCGTCCATCGCCGCCTGCAGTGCGCAGATCGGGTCGACCTCGGTGATGATCACGCGCGCGCCCTGGCCGCGCAGGGACTCGGCACAGCCCTTGCCGACATCGCCGTAACCGCAGACGAGGGCGGTCTTGCCGCCGATGAGGACGTCCGTGGCGCGGTTGATGCCGTCGATCAGGGAGTGGCGGCAGCCGTACTTGTTGTCGAACTTCGACTTCGTCACGGCGTCGTTCACGTTGATCGCCGGGAAGAGGAGGGTGCCGTCGCGGTGCATCTCGTACAGGCGGTGGACGCCCGTCGTGGTCTCCTCCGTCACGCCGCGGATCTCCGAGGCGAGCTGGGTCCACTTCTGCGAGCCGTCGGTGATGGTGCGGTTGAGGACCTGCAGGACGACGCGGTGCTCGTCCGACTCGGCGGTGTCCTCGGACGGGACCTTGCCGTCCTTCTCGAACTTGACGCCCTGGTGGACGAGCATGGTGGCGTCGCCACCGTCGTCCAGGATCATGTTCGGGCCGCCGGTGGGGGTGTTCGGCCAGGTCAGCGCCTGCTCCGTGCACCACCAGTACTCCTCGAGGGTCTCGCCCTTCCAGGCGAAGACCGGGATGCCCTGGGGGTTGTCCGGGGTGCCGTTCGGGCCGACGGCGATGGCCGCGGCCGCGTGGTCCTGGGTCGAGAAGATGTTGCAGGAGACCCAGCGGACCTCGGCGCCCAGGGCGACCAGGGTCTCGATGAGGACGGCGGTCTGCACGGTCATGTGCAGCGAGCCCATGATGCGGGCGCCGGCCAGCGGCTGGGTGGCCGCGAACTCCTTGCGGATCGACATCAGGCCGGGCATCTCGTGCTCGGCGAGGGTGATCTCCTTGCGGCCGAACTCGGCCAGGGAGAGATCGGCGACCTTGAAGTCCTGGCCGTTGGTGAGAGTCGTCATTGGCGAGCTGCTCCTCGTGGGGTTGATCGAGGGTGGGTGGGCATGGCTGGCTGACCTGCGACGACGGCACAGAGGTGCACCGGCGCGCAGCAGCGCAGTCCGTCGGAGGCCCTCTCTCCCTCGGCCGGCGCCCGTGCAGGCACCGCCCGACCGCCATCAGCAGCGACGTCTGGCTCGGTCACAAAGCTACACCGATTGGCCCAGCGAGCCCCAGCCCGCCTCCCCGGGGCCGGACCGGGCGGGGCAACCGCAGCCGGGGCCGCGGACAGGCCCAGAGGCCTGCCCATTCGGGACCTTTGCGCTTTTGAACCGGCGCTTATGTGTTGCAGGATGCCTTGAGATCGGGAACATTTGCGCGATCTTGTTTGACGAAGGCGTTAGGAGATCCACGTGAACCATCCGGCCGATCCCCCCATAGGCGGGAGCGACGGCGAGCAGAAGAAGCTCAAGCTGCTCGCCGTGACCGCCTGTCCGACCGGTATCGCCCACACGTACATGGCGGCGGAGAAGCTCTCGCAGGCGGCGGAGAGCCTCGGCATCGACATGAAGGTGGAGACGCAGGGCTCCATCGGCGCCGAGAACGTACTGACTGACAACGATGTCAGGGACGCTGACGGCATCATCATCGCTGCCGACAAGGACGTCGACCGCGGCCGTTTCGTGGGCAAGCGCGTGCTGTCCGTCGGGGTGTCCGAGGGCATCAGTCACCCCGAGCGGCTGATCGAGCAGGTGCGGAGCGCGCCGGTGCACGGGGACGGTGGCGGCGGTGGCGGTGCCGTCGACCCGATCACCGGTGGTGGTGGAGGCGGCCGCGAACGCAGCGTCGCGTACAAGGCGCTGATGAACGGCGTCTCGTACATGATTCCGTTCGTCGTGGTCGGCGGGCTGCTGATCGCCATCTCGCTGTCGCTCGGCGGGCACACCGACCCCCAGGGCGGGCTCGTCATCCCCGACGGCTCGTTCTGGAAGCACGTCAACGACATCGGCGTCATCGGCTTCACGCTGATGGTGCCGATCCTCTCCGGCTATATCGCGTACGCGATCGGGGACCGGCCCGCGCTGGTGCCGGGCATGATCGGCGGCTTCATCGCCAACACCGGTGAGCTGTACGACTCCAAGGCCGGCGCGGGGTTCATCGGGGCCATCGTGACCGGCTTCCTCGCCGGTTATCTGGTGCTGTGGATCAAGAAGGTCAAGGTCCCGAAGTTCGCCCAGCCGATCATGCCGATCATCGTGATCCCCATCGTCGCGACGACGGCACTCGGTCTGTTCTTCATCTACGTCATCGGCAAACCGATCTCGTGGGTCTTCGAGCATCTGACCGACTGGCTCAGCGGCATGACCGGGACCAGCGCGATCCTGCTCGGCGCGATTCTCGGGCTCATGATCGCGTTCGACATGGGCGGCCCGGTCAACAAGACGGCGTTCCTGTTCGGCGCGGGACTCATCGCGACCGGCAACCAGACCGTCATGGGCATGTGCGCCGCCGCGATCCCGGTCATGCCGCTCGGGCAGGGGCTGGCGACGCTGATCCGCAAGCGCCTCTACAGCGAGCAGGAACGGGAGACCGGCCTGGCCGCCTTGTTCATGGGCTTGTTCGGGATCTCCGAGGGCGCGATTCCGTTCGCCGCCGCACGTCCGGCGCAGGTCATCCCCGCGAACATGCTCGGCGGCGCGGTCGCCGGTGCCATCGCCGGTATGGCGAGCGTCGAGGATGCGGTGCCGCACGGCGGTCCGATCGTGGCGGTCCTGGGTGCCGTCGGTGGCGTACCGATGTTCTTCGTCGCCATCGCGATCGGCAGTGTCGTCACCGCCCTCACCACGGTCGCCCTGGTCGACCTCAGCGAGCGCAAGCGGCGCGGGGCGCCGGTCGTCGACGTGCCGGGCGGTCCCGAGCCCGTGCTCGCGGGCGTGGGCGTGGGCGCCGGAGCCGTCGGCTCCGGGGCTTCCGCGGCCCCGCAGAAGGCGCCTGCCGCACCTGCTCCTGCGGCAGCCGCACCTGCACCCGCGGCGGCCTCTCCCAAGGCCGAGGCCGAGGACGAGGCCTCGGACGAGGTCCTCTCCGGCTATCTCACCGAGCAGACCGTGAAGGTCCAGCTGGACTCCGCCGACAAGGACTCCGCGATCCGCGAGATGGCGACCCTCCTGGCCGCCACCGGCAAGGTGAACGACGTCGAGGAACTCGTGCGGACCGCTCTGCGCCGCGAGGCCCAGGGCACCACGGGTCTCGGCGAGGAGATCGCGATCCCGCACGCCAAGACCGATGCGGTGACCTCACCGGTCGTCGGGTTCGCGCGGTCGGCCGAGGGCATCGAGTGGGGTGCGCTCGACGGTACGAAGGCCAAGCTCATCTTCATGATCTCCGTGCCGGAGGCGGCCGCGGGCGACGAGCACCTGCGGATTCTCGCGCTGCTCTCGCGCAAGCTGATGGACACCGGCTTCCGGGAGCGGCTCGAGGCGGCGCCCGACGAGGCGGCGATCCTCGAGGTGCTGCGCGAGGTTCAGTGACCTGAAGTCGCGTCGCGTACGCAGCTGGGGCCCCGCACCTGCACGGTGCGGGGCCCCAGCTGCGTACATACGGAGGAGGTCAGTGCTCGCCGCCCGGCGACTTCGACGGGTTCGTGCCCTCGGCAGCCGCCGTCTCGTCGTAGATGTCCGGCTCGAGGTAGATCACGCGGGCGATCGGGACCGCCGCGCGGATGCGCCCCTCGGCGGCGTTTATGGCGGTGGCCACCTCGGCGGCCGTGTCGTCGTGGCGCACGGCGATCTTGGCGGCGACGAGGAGCTCCTCGGGGCCGAGGTGCAGCGTGCGCATGTGGATGACGCGGGTGACCGTGTCGCCGTCGACCAGGGCCTTCTCGATCTCCTCGACCTCGTCCGTGCCCGCGGCCTCGCCCAGGAGCAGGGACTTGGTCTCCGCGGCGAGGATGATCGCGATCAGGATGAGCAGGATGCCGATGCAGAGCGTGCCGATGCCGTCCCAGACGCCGTCGCCCGTCGCGAGCGCGAGGCTCACGCCGACGAGGGCCAGGATCAGGCCGACGAGCGCGCCCAGGTCCTCCAGGAGTACGACCGGCAGCTCGGGGGCCTTCGCGCGGCGGACGAACTGCGTCCACGTGAGCTTGCCGCGCGTCAGGTTCGACTCATTGATTGCCGTGCGGAAGGAGAAGGTCTCGGCGATGATCGCGAAGACCAGGACGCCGACCGGCCAGTACCAGGCCTCGATCTCGTGCGGGTGCTTGATCTTCTCGTAGCCCTCGTAGATCGCGAACATGCCGCCGACCGAGAAGAGCACGATGGAGACCAGGAAGGCGTAGATGTAGCGCTCGCGCCCGTACCCGAAGGGGTGTTGCGGGGTCGCCTCGCGCTGCGCCTTCTTGCCGCCGAGGAGCAGCAGCCCCTGGTTGCCCGAGTCCGCGAGCGAGTGCACGCTCTCGGCGAGCATCGACGACGAGCCACTGAAGATGAACGCGACGAACTTCGCCACCGCGATCGCGAGGTTCGCGGCGAGTGCCGCGACAATCGCCTTTGTTCCGCCTGACGCGCTCATGTGTGCCCGTTGTCCCTTCGCCTGCGTACGTTCATGACCCACCGCCGGCAGTGCTGCCGACCGGGCGCTGCTTTGCCCGCCCTTTGCGGTGGGTCATTGTTGCAGCACGAGGCGCTGGTGGTGAGTCAGGCCACCACAGTGGCACGGAAGACCGTGCCGACTCCGGACACTTCGGCCTTTTCGTCCGCGGGGACGAACACGGACTGTCCGGGCGTGAGTCCCCCCGCGTCGCCCACGCGGACCGATCCCGCGACGCAGAGCAGGATCTGCGGGGTGGCGGCGGTGAGGTCGTGCGGTGCCGCGCCATCGGGCAGGACGAAGCGGGAGAGGCGGAACTCGTCGATCGGGGTGTCGTAGACCTCTTCGCCGTCGGGCGAGGCCTCAGGGCGCAGGACGCCGGGGTCGGTCGCCTCGAAGCGGACGATGCGCAGGAGTTCGGGCACGTCGACGTGCTTGGGGGTCAGGCCGCAGCGCAGCACGTTGTCCGAGTTCGCCATGATCTCGACGCCGAGGCCGTCGAGGTAGGCGTGCGGGACTCCGGCGCCGAGGAACAGGGCCTCGCCGGGCTGCAGGCGGACGTGGTTGAGGAGCATCGCCGCGATGACGCCGGGGTCCCCGGGGTAGTGGTGCGCGATGCCCGCGTACGGGGCGTAAGCGCCGCCCAGCCGCTCGGCGGCCTCGATGACCTCGGCGACGGTCGTGGCCATCTCCTCGGGGTCCGCTGTCAGGACGGCCGTCAGGACCTCGCGCAGCGCGGCCTCTTGGGGCTTGGCGTGCAGCAGATCGACGTACGGCTTCAAGGAGTCGACGCCGAGACCGGCAAGCAGATTCGCGGCTTCGACGGGGTCGCGGAAGCCGCAGAGGCCGTCGAACTCCGTGAGCGCGCAGATCAGTTCGGGCTTGTGGTTGGCGTCCTTGTAGTTGCGGTTCGGGGCGTCGACCGGGACTTCGCGGTTCTCCTCGTCCTCGTAACCCTCCCTCGCCTGCTCCAGGTCGGGGTGGACCTGGAGGGAGAGCGGGGCGCCCGCGGCGAGGAGCTTCAGGAGGAAGGGCAGGCGCGGGCCGAACTTGGCGACGGTCGCCCTGCCGAGCTCGTGCCCCGGGTCCTCGTCGATCACCTCGTCGAGCGGGCCGCGCTCGGTGCGCGAGGGGGCGCCGGGGTGGGCGCCCATCCACATCTCGGCCTGCGGTTCACCGGTCGGCTCGACGCCGATGAGCTCCGCGATGGCGGTGGTGGAACCCCAGGCGTAGGGGCGGATGGCGTTGGTGAGGCGGTCCACGGAGGGGTTCTCCCTTACGTATACGTACGTACGTGTGCGCGATGCGATGCGCCGCGGTGCGGTGCGGTGCGGTGCGGTGCGAGGTCTTAGGTCATGACCGGGCTGTGGTCATGATCGGTCCCTCGGGGCGAGCGCCAGGTAAACGGCGGCGAAATCCGTGACGGCGATCAGCTCCGCGAGGGTCTCCAGGTCGTCGCCGTCCTCCGGCTCAAGCTCGCTGATCGCGATGTCATGGCCGTGGGCGAGCTCGCGGGCCGCGGGCGCGGCGCTGAGGCCTCCGGCGTCCAGGGGGCGGTCGCGGAGCAGGACGACGCGGGCGCGCAGCTGCTGGGGCTCGTCGACGCGGTCGCGGAAGAAGTCGTCGCCGTCGCCGCTCGGGGCGAGGTTGCCCGCGAGCAGGGCGCCGTGCGCGGGCAGGGCCTCGGGCAGCTCGCCCGCGACAGCGGGGTGTCCGGCGAGTTCGGCGAGCGTGGCGGCGAAACGGCGGCCCGCGGGGCCCGCGAGCCGACCCTCGGTCCAGATCACCGGGAGGGACTCCGCGAGTTCGGCGGCGAGTGTCTTGGCGGGGTTGCTGTACGTCGCGATGACTGGGCCGCAGCGTTCCGCGACGTGGTCGAGGCGGTCGGCGATCTTCTCCAGGGTCTCGGCGGGTGCGGTGATCAGGCCGGTGCGGTCCAGGAGGATGAGCAGGGGGGTGAGCAGGGCCCAGAGGGTGGCGGGGGCGGAGGCGGCGGCCTCGTCGTCCAGGCGGCGCGCCTCGTACGCCTCGGATGCGCGCTCTCCGTCGTGCGGGGCTTCGTACTCCCCGTACGGGGAGGTGGCCATCGCGACGGTCAGGCCGTGCGAGCCCTCGACGCCCTCGGCCAGCGGGGAACGGGCGGGGGCGACGGCCACGACGGTGCAGCCGCGGCGGTAGGCCTGCTCCGCGAGGAGTTCGAGGCCCGGTTCCGTGCCGTCCGGTGTGGCGATGAGCAGCAGGTCAAGGGGGCCCGTCCAGCCGGGGAGCGCCCAGCGCAGGGCGCCTGCCGCGGCGGCCACGCCGGTGGGGGCGAGGCGGATCACGGGGCAGCCCGCTCCCGCGAGGGTGCCCAGCAGGTCGGCCACGCAGGTGGCGGCGGTGCCGGGGCCCGCGATGAGGATGGCGCGGGG
>NZ_BAAAUG010000223.1:0-8213 GCF_039533825.1 Streptomyces rectiviolaceus | reverse complement strand
CCTGCCGCGCCTCACCGAGAACACGATCACAAGCCCCGACCGCTTCGAGGCCGAGCTGCGCATCGGGCGGCACGCCGACGTACTCGCCGACCTCGAAGCGGCGGGCGTGGAACGTCCGTTGAGCGAGCGCGTCGCCGCGCTGCGGATGCGCGCGTTGTCGGCCGCGGGCCGCAACGCGGACGCGCTCGCCGTGTACGAGGAGATGCGGGGCAGGCTGGACGACGAACTCGGCGTCGACCCGTCGGCCGAGCTGAAGGACGTACATCTGGCGCTGCTGCGAGGCGAGTTGGAGCAACCGGTGGGGCGGCCCGAGGCCGCGCCCGCGCCGAACCGCCTGCCCGCCCGGCTCACCAGCTTCGTCGGCCGTGACGAGGAACTCGACCAGCTCGCCTCGCTGCTGGCCGCCTCCCGTCTGGTCACGCTCGTCGGCCCCGGCGGCGCGGGCAAGACCAGGCTGTCGCTCGAGGCCGTGACCCGGCACCGGGCGTACCGGCGGGGGCGGGTGTGGTTCGTGCCGCTGGCCGGTGTGGGCACCCCGGATCAGCTGGCCGACGCCGTGCACGCCGCGCTCGGCACCGGACTGAGTACCGGGCTCAGCACCGGGCCGTCCGGCGGCGGCGCGCAGGCCGACCACGTGCAGGCCGACCATGTGCGGGTCGACCGCGTGACCGAGGTGCTCGACGTCGGCGAGGCCGTCCTCGTACTGGACAACTGCGAGCACCTGGTCGACGCGGCCGCGGACCTCGCGTACGAACTCCTCGACAGACTCCCGCACTTGAGGATCCTGGCCACGAGCAGGGAACCCCTCGCCATCACCGGCGAGGCGCTCTGCCACATCGGCCCGCTCGGTGTGCCCGTGGGGGCCCCGGAGCTCGCGGATGCGGCCGGTTCGGCGGCGGTGCGCCTGTTCACCGACCGGGCAACCGGCGTACGGCCCGGCTTCGCGCTCGACGAGTCCACCTTGGGCGCGGTGGTGGAGATCTGCCGCCGCCTCGACGGACTCCCGCTCGCCCTGGAGCTGGCCGCGGCCAAGCTGCGCTCCATGGGTGTCGGGCAGATCGCGCGCCGCCTCGACGACCGGTTCCGCCTCCTCACCTCCGGCAGCAGGACCGCGCTGCCGCGCCAGCGCACGCTGCTCGCGGTGGTCGAGTGGAGCTGGGACCTCCTGGACGAGCCCGAGCGAATCCTCACCCGCAGGCTGTCGATGTTCCCCGGCGGTGCGACCGTCGCCGCCCTTGAGGCGGTCTGCTCGGACGGGACGCTGCCGGCCGACGACGTGCTGTACGTGCTGGGCTCCCTGGTCGAGAAGTCCCTCCTGGACACGTCCGACGACGCCGACGGCGAGCAGCGCTACCGGATGTCGGAGACCGTGCGCGCGTTCGCGGCAGGACGCCTGGCCGAGGCGGAGGCGGAGGCTGCGGAGGCCGACACCGCAGCCGGTGAGGGTGCTCGCACCGCGGAGCGCTTCTCCGCGTACTTCCTCGCCCTCGCCGAGGAGCACGAGCCCGCCCTGCGCACCGGCGACCAGCTCCGCTCCCTCGCGCTCTTCGACGCCGAGCACGACAACCTGGTCTCCGCGCTGCGGGCGGCCGTCGGGGCCGGGGACGCCGCCCTCGTCTCCCGGTTCGTGGGCGCGCTGTTCTGGTACTGGGGGATCAGGGGGATGAGTACCCAGTTCGAGACGTTCCTCGCCGAGGTCCTCACCTTCGACGAAGCCCTGCCCGAACGGGCGGGGGCCGCCTTCCGGGTGATTCGGCTGATGGCGGGCACCCCGGCATCGGGTGCATCGGACGGATCGGGAGGATCGGGCGGATCGAATGGATCGGATGCCGACGACGTACCCGTGCGCACGCTGATCGAGGACTGCGAGCGGGCCGACGCGGGGGAGTTCCACCCGGCGCTGCTCCTGTGGATACCGATGCTCGCGTTCTTCACCGGCAACACCGACCTCGGGGAGCGCGGGCTCCGAAGGGCGGCGGAGCGGCAGGACCCCTGGGTGCGGGCGAGCGCGCACTGGGCGCGGGACTTCGTGCTCACCGGGCGGGGCGAGCAGCCGGCCGGCAGCGAGTCGCGCCGTGCGGCGCTGCGCGGCTTCGAGGAGGTGGGCGACCGCTGGGGCCTCGGCCTCGCGCTGCTCGCCGTCGGCGGCGGTCACTCCCTGCGCGGGGAGAACGGCGAGGCCATCGCCGCGTACGCGAGGGCGGTGACCGTCAGTACCGAACTCGGCGCCGAGGACGACCTGTTCAACAGCCGGGCCAGGCTCGCGGCGGAGCGGCTGCGCGGCGGCGACAGGGACGGCGCCCTGCGGGACATCCACGCGGCACAGCGGCAGGCCAAGGAGCGTGGCTACCGTCGTATGGAGGCCGAGATGCTGTTCAGCCTCGCTGATCTGCACCGCAGGTCGGGCGAGTTGGCACAGGCCGACCTGGTCCTCGACCGCCTGGACTCCATCGCCGACCGGCTCACGCTCCCCGAGGACATGGCCCGCGACCTGATCGCGGGAGCCAGGATGGCGAACCGCCTCGCGCGGGGCGACGCGGTGGGGGCACGCGGGCTCCTGCCGAGGGCGGTGGGCGGCGCCTTCGCCCGGGGCGACGTCGCGGACATCGCGCGGGCCGCCGAACTCCTGGCCCGGCTTCTGCTGTTGGAGGGCGACGCGGCCGGGGCGGCCACCGCGCTGGGCACGAGCCAGGTCGTCCGGGGTGTGTTCGACGAGGGGGATCCGCAGCTGCGGGAGCTGGTCGCCGAGATCGTGGGGCTGCTGGGCGACGCGGGGTACGAGGCGGCGTACGGCAGGGGCGCGGGCCTTCCGAGGGCGGACGCGCTGAACCGGCTGACCGAGGAGGCCGGTCAGCCGGTGGCGTCGTGAGTCGTGAGTCGTGAGCACGGTGGGGCTCAGGCGGCGCGCTTGCGGTAGGCCCGCATCGCGAGGGGGGCGAAGACCGCGATCACGCCGACCATCCAGGCCAGGCTGCCGAGGAGCGGCCCCGCGACCTCGCCGCCGTTCAGCAGGCCGCGCATGGTGTCGGACATCAGGCTGACGGGGTTCACGTCCGACCAGACCTGCAGCCAGCCCGGCATGGTGGTGTCCGGGACGAAGACGTTGCTGGCGAAGGTGAGCGGCAGGACAAGGACGGTCATCAGGCCCTGCACCGAGCCGGGGGTCTTGACCAGCATGCCGACGTACACCGACATCCAGGAGAAGCTGACGGCAAAGGCGATGAGCACCGCGAGCGCGCCCAGTGCCGCCGCCGGGTTGGTGTCGACCCGGTAGCCCATGACCAGGGCGAGGGCGACCAGTGTGGCGAGGCAGACCACGTACCGGACGACGTCGGCGATGACCGCGCCGATCAGCGGGGCGGAGCGGGCGATCGGCATGCTGCGGAACCGGTCGAAGATGCCGGTGCTGGAGTCGGCGTTGAGGGAGACGCCGATGCCGATGCTGGCCTGGAAGACGGTCATCACCATGATGCCGGGCGTGATCATCTGCAGGTAGGCATCGGTGTCGCCGCCTGCGATGGCGCCCCCGAAGAGGTAGACGAACATCAGCAGGAACACGATCGGCGTCAGGACGACGTCGACGAGCCGTGCGGGCGACTTGATGAACTTGGTGACCCCGCGCCCGGCGAGCGCGAGGCTGTGCCGGGCGGCCTTGGCCGGGGTGATGCGGAGCGCGGGGGCGTTCGACTGCGGGGTGGCCGGGGCGGTGAGGGTGCTCATGAGGGGGTCCTTTCGGCAATGGTGCTGGGGGAGTTGGGGCGGGGGGAGCAGTGGTGCGCGCGGGCTCGTTCCTGGTGTGACCAGGTCCTAGGCGGCCTTCTCGGCGGTCTTTCCGGTGAGGGCCAGGAAGACCTCGTCCAGGCTCGGCAGGCGCAGGCCCAACTCGTCGGCGGTGATGCCGGCCCCGTCGAGGCGCCGTACGAGGGCGGAGATCAGCATCGGGTCGTCGACCGGCACGGTGAGCAGACCGTTGTCCGCGTCGTGCTGCGGCGCGGCGCCGGTGAGCTCGGCGAGGATGCCGCTCACGGTGTCCAGATCACGGGCCACCGTCGGCCGCACCTGCAGCGTCTGACCGCCGACCCGGCGCTTGAGCTCGTCGGGGCGGCCTTCCGCGACGACGCGGCCACGGTCGAACACCGTGATGGAATCGGCCAGTTGGTCGGCCTCCTCCAGATACTGCGTGGTGAGCAGCACGGTGGCGCCATCGGCGACGAGCCGCCGCACGACCGACCAGACCTCCTTGCGGGCGTGCGGGTCGAGCCCGGTGGTCGGCTCGTCCAGGTACAGGACCTGCGGCCGTCCGACGAGGCTCGCCGCGAGGTCGAGGCGGCGCCGCATCCCTCCGGAGAAGGTGCTGATCGGTCGCTGGGCCGCCTCGGTCAGCTCGAACTGCTCAAGCAGCTCGACGGCCCGCGCCTTGGCGTCCCGCCGTGACAGATCGAGCAACCGCCCCAGGAGTACGAGATTCTCGGCGCCGGACAGTTCCTCGTCCACGGAGGCGTACTGACCGGTGAGCCCGATGAGACCGCGGACCCGCACCTGATCCCTGACCACGTCATGGCCCCCGACGGTGGCGTGCCCCGCGTCGGGCCGCAGCAGCGTCGACAGGATCCGCACGGTGGTGGTCTTCCCGGCGCCGTTCGGCCCGAGCACCCCGATCACCTTGCCCGCCGGGACCTCCAGGTCGACGCCGTCCAGCGCGACGAAGTCCCCGTACTTCTTGACCAGTCCCTCGGCCTTGATGGCGTACGACATCTTGTCCTCCTCAGACCCGTTCGGACCCGTTCGGGCCCTCGCCGTTCTCGATGGACAAGACGATGCCGACCGCCGCTGTCAGCGCGCTGACCGCGCGCTGACAGGGGCGGCCGGAGGCTGTCAGGACGCCCCCGCGGATTGCGGGCCGGGCCGACCGGCGGGATGCTGGAGAGGTCAGCTCCGCGGCTGACGGGGGGCGCCAGGACGCCGGCGCACAACCGCTCACCGACGGCCCGACGGCCCGACGGCCCGACGGGGGAGCGGCCGGGTGGGAGAAGCGGTCAGCGTCTCGGCAAGGAGCCCGTCATGGACGGAAGCACCCTCGAAGACATGAGAGCCGCGCTCCGCGGCCCGGTCATCGGCCCGACGGACCCCGAGTACGACCGGGCCCGCACGATCTACAACGCGATGATCGACAGGCGCCCGGCCGCCCTCGTGCGGTGCTCGGACGCGGCGGACGTCATGGCCGCCGTCGACTTCGTCCGCGACCGGGGCCTGGAACTCGCCGTCCGGGGCGGCGGCCACAGCGGTGCCGGGCTCTGCGTGGTCGACGACGCCGTCACCATCGACCTCTCGCCCATGCGCTGGGCACGCGTCGACCCGGTCGCGAGGACGGCCCGGGTCGGCGGCGGCAGTCAGCTCGGCGACCTGGACCACGCGGCCCACGCCTTCGGCCTCGCCACCCCCGCCGGAATCATGTCGACGACGGGCGTCGGGGGCCTCACCCTCGGCGGCGGCCACGGCCACCTCACCCGCAAGTACGGCCTGACGATCGACAACCTCATCGCCGCGGACGTCGTGCTCGCCGACGGCAGTTTCGTCACCGCGAGCGAGTCCCAGCACCCGGACCTGTTCTGGGCGCTGCGCGGCGGCGGCGGGAACTTCGGCATCGTGACCTCGTTCCGCTTCCGGCTGCACCCGGTGGGCGACGTGGTCGTCGCGGTCACCGTGTGGCCGGTGGACCTGACCCGCGACGTGCTCCGCTGGTACCGCGACTTCCTTCCGCAGGCGCCCGACGACCTGAACGGCTTCTTCGCCGCACTCACCGTCCCGCCGGGCCCGCCGTTCCCGGAAGAGATACACGGCCAGAAGATGTGCGGCGTCGTGTGGTGCTGGACCGGCGACCCGGACGAAGCCGAGAAGGCCCTGGCCGCGGTGAACGAACCGGGCCCGCCCGCCTTCCACTTCACCGCGCCGATGCCCTACCCGGCGCTGCAGACCATGTTCGACGAGCTGATCCCCACCGGACTCCAGTGGTACTGGCGGGGCGACTTCTTCGACCGGATCACCGACGACGCGATCGACGTACACGCCAAGTACGCCGAGAACCTCCCCACTGACCTGTCGACCATGCACCTCTACCCCGTCGACGGGGCAGCCGCCCGCGTCGACCAGGAGGACACCGCGTGGGGGTACCGCGACGCGGTCTGGTCCGGGGTCATCGGCGGCATCGACCCGGACCCGGACAACGCGGGGACGATCAGACAGTGGTGCGTCGACTACTGGGAAGAGCTGCACCCGCACTCCATGGGCGGCGGCTACGTGAACTTCCTCGGCGAGGGCGAGAGCCACAGCCGCGTGAAGGCGACCTACCGCGACCACTACGCCCGGCTCACCCGCATCAAGAACGCCTACGACCCGGGCAACCTCTTCCACGCCAACCAGAACATCGCGCCCGCGCCGTGAGCCCCGGCCTGGCCCCGGCCCGGCCGGAGAACGTCCCGGAGAACGTCGAAGGGCCCCACCGCGAACGGTGGGGCCCATCAACTTAGTGCCCGGTGAGGCACTGGCGGAGGATACGAGATTCGAACTCGTGAGGGGTTGCCCCCAACACGCTTTCCAAGCGTGCGCCCTAGGCCACTAGGCGAATCCTCCGCCGCAAACAATACAAGACGTTGAGGAGTGCTCGCGAACACGATCCGCCTCCGGTCCCAAGATCGCTCCCGAGATGGTCCCGAGATCGTCCCGGGGCGGGTGCCGGGGTGGGGTCCGGCGTCGCTTCCGGGCCCGGGGATCGGCTAGGGTGGGGCTCAGCCCCTCACGTGGCGCTATCTGACTGAACTCCCCCAGGGCCGGAAGGCAGCAAGGGTAGGTTGGCTCTGGCGGGTGCGTGGGGGGCGCTTTGCGTTCGCGGTATGTGTTGTCAGTGGGCGCCTATAACCTCGTATGCGTGTCGTCTCTCGCGTTGTACCGCCGCTATCGCCCGGAGTCGTTCGCCGAGGTCATCGGGCAGGAGCATGTAACCGACCCGCTGCAGCAGGCGCTGCGCAACAACCGGGTCAATCACGCCTACCTGTTCAGTGGCCCGCGCGGCTGCGGCAAGACGACGAGCGCGCGCATCCTGGCCCGCTGTCTCAACTGTGAGCAAGGTCCCACTCCGACGCCCTGCGGCGAGTGCCAGTCCTGCAAGGACCTGGCGAGGAACGGCCCGGGTTCGATCGACGTCATCGAGATCGACGCCGCTTCGCACGGCGGTGTGGACGACGCCCGCGATCTGCGCGAGAAGGCCTTCTTCGGCCCGGCAAGCAGTCGGTACAAGATCTACATCATCGACGAGGCCCACATGGTCACTTCGGCGGGCTTCAACGCCCTGCTGAAGGTGGTCGAGGAGCCGCCGGAGCACCTCAAGTTCATCTTCGCGACGACGGAACCCGAGAAGGTCATCGGGACGATCCGGTCGCGTACGCACCACTACCCCTTCCGGCTCGTGCCGCCCGGCACGCTCCGCGAGTATCTGGCCGAGGTGTGCGGCCGGGAGCAGATGGCCGTCGAAGAGGGTGTCTTCCCGCTGGTCGTGCGGGCCGGTGCCGGGTCCGTGCGTGACTCGATGTCCGTCATGGACCAGCTCCTCGCGTCCGCGGCGGACGACGGTGTGACGTATGCCATGGCGACGTCCCTCCTCGGGTATACGGACGGTTCGTTGCTCGACTCCGTGGTGGAGGCTTTCGCGTCCGGGGACGGGGCGGCGGCCTTCGAGATCGTCGACCAGGTCATCGAGGGCGGCAACGACCCGCGTCGCTTCGTGGCCGACCTCCTGGAGCGGCTGCGGGACCTGGTGATCCTCGCGGCGGTTCCGGACGCGGCGGAGAAGGGGCTCATCGACGCCCCGTCGGACGTCGTGGAGCGGATGCAGGCGCAGGCGGGTGTCTACGGCGGCGCCGAACTCAGCCGCGCCGCCGACCTCGTCAACGAAGGCCTCACGGAGATGCGGGGGGCGACTTCGCCCCGGCTGCAGCTGGAGCTGATCTGCGCCCGTGTGCTGCTCCCGGCGGCGTACGACGACGAGCGCTCGCTCATGGCCCGCCTCGACCGGCTCGAGCGTGGCGGCAACTTCATGGCGGGAGCGCAGGCGGGCGGCGGTCCCGGCCCCGCGATGGCGTACGTTCCCGGGCCCGAGGCCCATGCGGGGACGCAGGTTCCGCCGGGGGGCGGGGCCGCGGCGGCGCGGGCGGCTGTGC
>NZ_BAAAUG010000222.1:0-48478 GCF_039533825.1 Streptomyces rectiviolaceus | reverse complement strand
CGCGGCGCGGCGCACCTCGGCGCGCTCGGCGGCGGTGCGCTTGACGGGTCGTGCGGGCCGTTCGCCCGGCGGGCAGGGTTCGATCTCGCTGCCGTCGACGGGGTTCACGGTGAGCAGGAAGTCGCCGGACACGAGCTGGACGGTGCGGGCGAGCGCGGGCGCGGGCTGCCCGAAGTCCGGTGTCAGAGGATCGCGCGGTGGACGCACGGGACGTGCCGAATCGTCGTCGTTGATGCCGTCATGGCCGTACTCTTCCGGTCCCCGGTTCATCGGGTCCATGGTCAAAGCCCCCCAGATGCGTTGTGTACACAGCCCCCTCCGGCCTTGTGCACACTGCGCTGTCGCTTCTGGTCCGGTGCCCCCGCTCGGGCGTCTGTCTTCGTCATGACGGTGGGCGACCGAACCCTAGACCTTCGCTCAGTATCTACGAACGGGCGGGGTACCGCGCCGTCCGAGACGTCACAGTCTCGTGAGGATTGTGCGCGAGATGCGTTTCACACCCAGATCGCCTGGGGATCATCGCGGATCACACGCGGGGAAGCGATTCCACCCCGATGCCGCCCTCGATGGCAAGGATCCGGTGCAGTCGCGTGGCGACGAGCAGGCGCTGCATCTGGGGCGGCACACTGCGCAGCACGAGCCGGCGTCCGCACCGTCCCGCGCGCCGGTGCGCGCCCATGATGACGCCGAGTCCCGTGGCGTCCCACGAGTCGAGTTCGGACAGGTCGAGCACCAGGTCACCGGCTCCGTCGTCGACGGCCGAGTGCAGGACCGTTCGGGCGTCCGCCGCGCTGCGTACGTCGAGGCGTCCCCCGACGACCAGCTGGGCCTGGTCGCCCCTGATGTGCATATGCGCTCCCCGAGAGTGCTGAGTTTCCTGTGACGTCTGTTCCGTAAGGCGTCTGCGTATGTCACTGCAACTGACTGCCGCATGGGCAAGGAAGTTGCCGTCTGTAAGCGAACCGATACCGAATTCACTCCGAGGGGTGACCCCGCAAGGGAGGATGCAGACGTCAGTGCTTGTAGAACCCCTGCCCGCTCTTGCGGCCGATGTCACCGGCGTCAACCATCCGGCGCATCAGCTCGGGCGGCGCGAACTTCTCGTCCTGGGACTCCGTGTAGATGTTGCTCGTGGCGTGCAGCAGGATGTCGACGCCCGTCAGGTCGGCGGTCGCGAGCGGTCCCATGGCGTGTCCGAAGCCGAGCTTGCAGGCGATGTCGATGTCCTCGGCGGTGGCGACGCCCGACTCGTAGAGCTTCGCGGCCTCGACGACGAGCGCCGAGATCAGACGGGTCGTCACAAAGCCCGCGACGTCGCGGTTCACGACGATGCAGGTCTTGCCGACGGACTCGGCGAACTCCCTTGTGCGGGCGAGGGTTTCGTCGCTGGTCTTGTAGCCGCGCACCAGCTCGCACAGCTGCATCATCGGCACCGGCGAGAAGAAGTGCGCGCCCACGACCCGCTCCGGACGCTCCGTCACGGCCGCGATCTTCGTGATCGGGATGGCGGAGGTGTTGGACGCGAGCACGGCGTCCTCGCGCACGATCTTGTCGAGCGTACGGAAGATCTCGTGCTTGACCTCGAGCTTCTCGAAGACGGCCTCGACGACGATGTCCGCGTCGGCGACGGCGTCCATGTCGGTGCTCGTCGTGATGCGCCCGAGCGCCGCCTCCGCGTCATCGGCGGCGAGCTTGCCCTTGCTCACGAACTTGTCGTACGACGCCTTGATCCCGTCGGTGCCACGGGTCAGGGCCTCATCGGTGACGTCGCGCAGGACGACGTCCCAGCCCGCCTGGGCGGAGACCTGAGCGATGCCGGACCCCATGAGTCCGGCTCCGATGACGGCGAGCTTCCGTGCCACTGTTCCGACTCCCCTACCGCTTATCACGCCTGGCTTACACGCTGTTTACGTTTGGCCTTTGGGCGGACATTAGCGGTCGTGAGCGGTCGAGTGGCCGTGAAGTAATGCGCGTCACGTCTCAGATGACGGACATCACACTGGTACGCCTCATTCGGGCCCCCGCACCGCGTAGTTGAGGACCTTTTCGCCGAGCAGGTCCTCCATCTCGTCCAGCAGGACGAGGGCATCGCGGGACACGTCGGCGGGCTTGCGGCACTTGGCCATCTCGTCGCCGATCCACGCCATGAGCGTGCTGTGGACCCAGGAGAGCTGACCCGCGATCAGTCCGGGCATGGGGTCGCCCTCGGCGGCCCCCGCCTCCTCCGCGAGGGTCTTCGCGAGGTGGCCGAGCGCCTGCTGCTGGATCTCCCAGAGCCGGGAGCGCAGGGGGTGGGCTTCGGTGATGACCTTCATGAAGTCGGCCCAGCCCGAGAAGAGACCGACGTGGGGTGACACGCCCTCGACGTCCGAGCGCAGCGCGCGCAGGACCGCGGCGGCGGCGGACTCCCCTACGCGACGGCTGCGTACGTAACCGGAGAGCCGGTCGACGACGGCCTCGCCGCGGTCGAGGAAGAGGTCCTCCTTGACCGGGAAGTAGTTGTAGACGGTATTCACGGAGACGTCGGCGGCTTCCGCGACCTCCGCGACGGTCACCGTGACGAAGCCGTGCTCCAGGAAGAGCCCCGTCGCGATGTCCGAGATCCGCTGCTTGGTCTGCCGCTTCTTGCGCTCCCTGAGTCCTTCAGCCATGGGTCCACCCTACGACCACTGGCTAGGGCAACTGAAAACTTGGTGTCATTGCAAAATTTAAGAGACTCTGTTTTTGTGGTCGCCATGGCAATCATCAGCACGGCCGGACTCACCCAGACCTTCCGGACCAAGCGCGGCACCGTCGAGGCCGTGCGCGGCATCGACCTGACCGTCGCCCCCGGCGAGATCCTCGGCTTCCTCGGACCCAACGGCGCGGGCAAGACGACGACGCTGCGCATGCTCACCACGCTCCTGGCGCCCACCGGCGGCGCCGCCACGGTCGCGGGCCTCGACCTGGCCCGCGACCCGGCCGCCGTACGGCGCAAGATCGGGTACGTCGCCCAGTCCGGCGGCGTCGACCTCAACATCTCCGTACGCGAGGAACTGGTCACCCAGGGCCGCCTCTACCGCCTGACGAAACCCCAAGCCGCCACGCGTGCCCAGGAGTTGGCCGCCGACCTGGACCTCACCGACCTCCTCGACCGCAAGTGCGCGACCCTCTCCGGCGGCCAGCGGCGGCGGCTCGACATCGCCATGGGGCTGATGCACAGGCCCGATGTGCTCTTCCTCGACGAACCGACCACCGGGCTCGACCCGGGCAGCAGGGCCGACCTGTGGGCGCTCGTGCGGCGGCTGCGCGACGACCACGGCACCACCGTCGTCCTGACCACGCACTACCTCGACGAGGCCGACGCGCTCTGCGACCGCCTCGTCGTCATCGACAAGGGCGTCGTGGTCGCCGAGGGCACGCCGAGCGCGCTCAAGCTCCGGTACGGCGGCTCCATCGACGCCTCGCTCCAGGACACGTTCCTGGCCGTCACCGGGCGCGACCTCACCCCCAAGGACACGGCGCCCGTCGCCGTCTGAGCCCTCGATGCCCTAACGCCCTCAATGCCCTCACGCCCTCAAGACCCCAGGACGACCTCACATGTCTGCGTTTCTGTCCGACACCGCGCTGATCTTCGGGCGGTACGCCCGTCAGACCCTGCGCTCCAAGTTCCAGATCCTCTTCGGCGTCCTGATGCCGCTGCTCTACCTGCTCTTCTTCGGCCCGCTCCTGACCGACCTGCCGCTCGGCTCGCGCGGTGACTCCTGGCAGGTGCTCGTGCCGGGGCTGCTGCTCCAACTCGGCCTGTTCGGCGCCTCGTACAGCGGATTCGCGATCATCATCGAGAAGCAGTTCGGCGTGGTGGAGCGGATGCGGGTGACGCCGGTCAGCCGGCTCGCGCTCCTTCTCGGGCGGGTGCTGCGCGATGCCGCGCTCTTCGTCTTCCAGGCGGTGCTGCTCGTCCTCGCGGCCGTGGTGATGGGGCTGCGGGCGCCGCTCGCCGGCATCCTCATCGGCTTCGCGTTCGTGGGGGTCCTGACGGTCGTCCTCGCGTCCCTCTCGTACGCGCTCGCGCTGCTCGTCTCCAAGCCGCACGAGTTCGGGCCCGTCATCAACGCGGTCAGCATGCCCTCGATGCTGCTCTCCGGCCTGATGCTGCCGATGGCACTGGCGCCGGGCTGGCTGGACGTGCTCTCGCACTTCATGCCGTTCCGCTATCTCGTGGACGCGGTGCGGGCCGCCTATGTGGGCGAGTACGCGAGTACGGCGATGCTGTACGGCGTCCTGACGGCCGCCGCGCTCACGCTCGGGTCCGTGACGGTGGGCACACGCGTCTTCCGGAAGGCGGGCGCATAACTAGGCTGACCTCATGGTCAATCTGACGCGCATCTACACCAGGACCGGCGACCAGGGCACGACGGCCCTCGGAGACATGAGCCGGACCGCCAAGACCGATCTGCGGATCTCGGCGTACGCCGACGCCAACGAGGCCAACGCCGCGATCGGTACGGCGATCGCGCTCGGTCAGCTCGACGAAGAGGTCGTGAAGGTCCTTGTCCGGGTCCAGAACGACCTCTTCGACGTGGGCGCCGACCTCTCGACGCCGGTCGCCGAGAACCCGGAGTACCCGCCGCTGCGGGTCGAGCAGTTCTACGTCGACAAGCTGGAGGCGGACTGCGACCGCTTCAACGAGGAGCTGGAGAAGCTGCGCAGCTTCATCTTGCCGGGGGGCACGGCGGGCGCGGCGCTGCTGCACCAGGCGTGCACGGTGGTGCGGCGGGCCGAGCGGTCCGTCTGGGCCGCCTTCGAGGTCCATGGGGCCAGTAAAGAAGGTGGCAGTATGAATCCCCTGACCGCCACGTATCTGAACCGCCTCTCCGACCTCCTGTTCATCCTGGCCCGTACGGCCAACAAGGAGGTCGGGGACGTGCTGTGGGTGCCGGGCGGCGAGCGTTAGAGCTTGCTCAGGAAGCTCGGCCGGTCGTCCTTGGCGGACTCCATCGACGGTGCCTTCTTCGGGAAGACCGTGTACGTCGCGGCGATGGCCACGTTGATGCCGATCAGCCACAGCATCCTCTGCTGCCACATCCGCAGCGAGCCGATGTCGCCGTCACCCCCGACGTACCAGACCGCGCCCTGCAGCAGCGCCATGGCGATCAGTCCTGCCAGGATCCAGCGGGCGGCGAGCTTCCACTCGTGGATGGCGCGGGCCATGCCGTACTTGGGGGTCGACGGCGGCGGGCCGCCCGCGAAACGGTGGGCGACGCGGACGTCCACCCACTTGATCGTGTAGTGGCCGAGCGCGATGGAGTAGCCGATGTAGACGGCGGCCAGACCGTGCTTCCAGTCCGGCTCCGCGCCGTTCTTCAGGTCGATCGCCGTGACGACGAAGAGGACGACCTCCAGGACCGGCTCGCAGAGCAGTACGGCGATGCTCGCGCGCGGCATCTTCGCCCAGTACCGCAGGGCAAGGCCACCGGCCAGCAGCAGCCAGAAGCCGACCTCGCAGATGATGATCAGTACGACGATCACGGTTCGCTCCTCTCGGTCACCTTTCCAGGCTCCCGTCGGCGAGGCCGCTGATCGTCGTCGCCAGTGACGAAGTTCGACTGCATCCTTCGATGTAGCGCGCGGTTCCTCCCTCAGAATCAGGCACTGCCCCGGCGCGCCGTGTTGGATGGACGCATGGCCCCGTCCCTCCCCCGTCCCGCCCGCGTCGACGTACAGATCGCCGTGACCTGCGTGCTCGCCGGGCTCGCATGGTGGGGAATCGGGCTCCACATGCAGACGGACCGGCTGCTCGGCGACACATGGGCGCTGATCCCGCTCTTCGTCCTCGGCGGACTCGAGCTGCTGCGCAGCAGCATGCCGCAGACCGCCCTGACCCTCGGCACGCTCGCGCTGGTCGCCGATCAGTTCACCGCGGGAAATCTGGCGTCGGTCATGATGTTCACGGACATCGTGTACGCGGCCGTGGTCTACGGGACACCCGCCTCCGCCCGCCGCATCCCGGTCACCACGGGGGCGATCACGGTGGCCGTGACGGTCGGGTTCCTCGCCTGGTTCCGTGAGCCGGAGGCGATCCTCATCGGCGTCGTCACGGGTCTCGTATCCTTCGGCCCTGCCTGCACCGGTGTTCTCGTACGCAATCATCGCGAGGCAGCCGAGGCCGCGCGCCTGCGTGCCGAACAGACCGCGCTGCTCGCCGAGATGGACCGCGTGCAGGCCATCACCGCCGAGCGTGCCCGGATGGCCCGCGAGCTGCACGACATGGTCGCCAACCACCTCTCGGCGATCGCCATCCACTCCACGGCCGCGCTCTCCCTCGACGACCCGAAGACCACCCGCGACGCACTGGCCGTCATCCGCGAGAACAGCGTCGAGGGCCTGGCCGAGATGCGCCGCCTCATCGGGATCCTGCGTGACGCCGGCGACGACCGGGAGCCGACGGCCGCCCCCACCCTGGACGGCCTCGGTGCCCTGATCGGCAACGCACGTACCAATGGTCTGGACGTCACCCTCGACGACACCCGCGCCCCGGACGGCCCCAAGCTCCCCGCGCCCGTCGAGCTCGCGGCGTACCGCATCGTCCAGGAGTCCCTGACCAACGCCCTCAAGCACGCATCGCCCGGCCTGGTCACGGTGACCCTCGCCCAGCGCGCCCGCGCCCTGGACGTCCACGTGACCAGCCCGTACGGCTCCCCCGCCGGGCCACGCGCGCCCGGATCGGGAGCCGGTCTGGTCGGCATGCGGGAGCGCACCGAACTCCTCGGCGGCACCTTCGATTCGGGCCCCGAGAGCACCCCTGACGGCAAGGTCTGGGAAGTCCGTGCCACCTTGCCCGTCGACCCAGCAGACCAAGGAGCTTCCGTATGATCCGAGTGCTCGTCGCCGAGGACCAGTCCGCCGTACGGGCGGGACTCGTCCTGATCCTGCGCAGCGCCCCCGACATAGAGGTGGTCGGCGAGGCGTCGGACGGCGAGGAGGCGGTGGCGCTCGCCCGTGAGCTGAGGCCCGATCTGGTGCTCATGGACATCCAGATGCCGCGCCTTGACGGAGTATCGGCGACCCGTCAGGTCGTCGCCGATGGGCTCTCGGACGTGCTCGTCCTGACCACCTTCGACCTCGACGAGTACGTCTTCGGTGCGCTGCGCGCGGGCGCCAGCGGGTTCCTCCTGAAGAACACCGAGGCCAAGGACCTCCTGGAGGCGGTCCGTACGGTCGGGCGCGGCGAGGGCCTGATCGCACCGGCCGTCACCCGGCGCCTGATCGCCGAGTTCGCCGCCCCGAAGACCGTGCGACCCGCGCGCCGCGAGAACGGACCCGATCCCGCCATCCTCGACACCCTCACCCGCCGCGAGCGCGAGGTGCTCGCGTGCCTCGGCGAAGGGCTCTCGAACGCGGAGATCGCGGGCCGTCTGGACATGGCGGAGGCGACGGTGAAGACCCACGTCAGCAGACTGCTGGCCAAGCTGGAGCTGCGCAGCAGGGTCCAGGCGGCCGTGCTTGCCCAGGAGTTGGGCGTATAGGTCGCGAGAGCGGGGTCCGGGCCGACGCAATCCGGCCAATGGTTCAGACCTCTTGACCGCTGGTCCAGACCTTTCTATTCTCACCGCACTGCGGTGAGCACTCCCCCACGTGTTCCACGTGCTCACGGGCGGCGCAGGGATCCACCCCTATGACCCCCCGGATCTCACCCGAGGAGCACACCTTGCGCACCTTGCGCTTCAGACACAGAGCCGTGGCAGGCCTCACCACCCTGCTGCTCCCGCTCGCCACCCTGGTCGCACTCGGCGGCCCCGCCGAAGCCGCACCGGAAGCCGCCCCCGCAGCCACCGCCACGTACGCCAAGACCCAGGACTGGGGCACCGGCTTCGAGGGCAAGTGGACCGTCAAGAACACCGGCACCACCTCCATCAGCTCCTGGAACGTCGCGTGGGACTTCCCCACCGGCACGAAGGTGACCTCCGCCTGGGACGCCACCGTCACCAACTCCGGCAACCGCTGGACCGCCAAGAACCTCGGCTGGAACGGGACGCTCGCGCCCGGCGCCTCGGTCTCCTTCGGCTTCAACGGCTCGGGCCCCGGCTCCCCCGCCAACTGCACACTCAACGGCGGCAGTTGTGACGGCGGCAGCGTGCCCGGCGACAACCCTCCCTCGGCACCCGGCACCCCCACGGCGTCCGACATCACCAACACCTCGGTGAAGCTCGCCTGGAGCGCGGCCACCGACGACAAGGGCGTCAAGAACTACGACGTCCTGCGCGACGGCTCCAAGGTCGCGACGGTGACCGGGACTTCGTACGCCGACAGCGGCCTCACCGCGGGCACCGACTACTCCTACACGGTCCAGGCCCGCGACACCGCGGACCAGACAGGACCGGCCTCCGGCGCCGTCAAGGTGCACACCACGGGCGGCGGCGACCCCGGCCCCGGGCCGGGTGACAAGGTCAAGCTCGGCTACTTCGCCCAGTGGGGCGTCTACGGCCGCAACTACCACGTGAAGAACATCGACACCTCGGCCTCCGCCTCCAAGATCACCCACATCAACTACGCCTTCGGCAACGTCCAGGGCGGCAAGTGCACCATCGGCGACGCCTACGCCGACTACGACAAGGCCTACACCGCCGACCAGTCCGTCGACGGCAAGGCCGACACCTGGGACCAGCCCCTGCGCGGCAACTTCAACCAGCTGCGCAAGCTCAAGGCCAAGCACCCGAACCTCAAGGTCCTCTGGTCCTTCGGCGGCTGGACCTGGTCCGGCGGCTTCACCGACGCGATGAAGAACCCGGCCGCCTTCGCCAAGTCCTGCCACGACCTGGTGGAGGACCCGCGCTGGGCCGATGTCTTCGACGGCATCGACCTGGACTGGGAGTACCCCAACGCCTGCGGCCTGACCTGCGACACCAGCGGCCCGGCCTCGATGAAGAACATGATGCAGGCGTTCCGCACCGAGTTCGGCAAGGACTCCCTGGTCACCGCCGCGATCACCGCCGACGGTTCGAGCGGCGGCAAGATCGACGCTGCCGACTACGGCGGCGCCTCGCAGTACGCCGACTGGTACAACGTGATGACGTACGACTTCTTCGGCGCCTGGGCGGCCAAGGGCCCGACGGCCCCGCACTCGCCCCTCACCTCGTACCCCGGCATCCCGCAGGCCGGCTTCAACTCCGCCGACGCGATCACGAAGCTGAAGGCGAAGGGCGTCCCCGCCGCCAAGCTCCTGCTCGGCATCGGCTTCTACGGCCGCGGCTGGACGGGCGTCACACAGAAGGAGCCCGGCGGCACGGCTACTGGCGCGGCGCCCGGGACGTATGAGGCGGGCATCGAGGACTACAAGGTCCTCAAGAACAGCTGCCCGTCCAACGGCACCATCGCGGGTACCGCCTACGCACACTGCGGCACCAACTGGTGGTCGTACGACACCCCGGCGACGGTCAAGAGCAAGATGGCCTGGTCGAAGCAGCAGGGCCTGGGAGGCGCCTTCTTCTGGGAGTTCAGCGGGGACACCACCAATGGCGAGTTGGTGTCTGCCATTAATGACGGTCTGAAGTAGCCCGTCCCGCATAGACGAAGCCGGGTGAGACAAGTACGCCCCTTGTCTCACCCGGCTTCTTACGTTCATCTGCGGGCCGTATGTGGCTGGTCGCGCAGTTCCCCGCGCCCCTAAAGGGGCGCCCCAGCTAGGCCACGTTTACGCGCTGGCCCGGCGGTGCTGCCTCCAGCCAGGCGAGGAAACCGGTGAGCGCGTCCTCGCCCATCGCCAGCTCAAGGCGGACGCCGCGGTGCAGACAGCCCAGCACGATCGCGTCGGAGAGCAGCGCAAGCTCCTCCTCGCCGTCCGGGGCGCGCCGGTCGACGACCTCGATGGCCGAGCGCTCAAGGACCCGGCGAGGCCGGGGAGCGTACGAGAAGACGCGGTACCACTCGATCCGGTCGCCGTTGTAGCGGGCGACGCCATACCCCCAGCCCTTGCCGGAGGTGTCGCCCTTCTCCGGGGCGTTCCAGCGCAGGCTGCAGTCGAAGGTGCCGCCGGACCGCTGGATGAGCCGGCGCCGCAGCCCGAAGACGAAGAGCCCCACCAACAGCAGCACGACCAACACGAGTCCGCACACGAGCAGAGTGAGGATCATCGGCACCGACCTCCTCGCCTCTTCGAAACGGACCAACAGAATTGCACCCGCATTGCCTCAGCCGCGACCCGGTCCGGATTGCTCCGGACCTGGCCGCGGCTGAGTCACGTCAACGCCGACGCGCCTGGTTTCAGCGCGACGACACCGCCCGCAGTCGGACGTCCGCGCGACGCTCGGCGGAGGCGTCGGCCTCCGACTTCGCGCGCTCGAGCGCCCGCTCCGCACGCTGGACATCGATCTCGTCCGACAGCTCGACGATCTCAGCAAGCAGTGACAGCTTGTTGTCCGCGAAGGAGATGAATCCTCCGTGGACGGCGGCGACGACAGTGTTGCCGTCGCTCGTACGAATGGTCACAGGGCCCGACTCCAGCACACCGAGAAGCGGCTGGTGACCGGGCATGACGCCGATGTCGCCGGACGCGGTACGCGCAACGACCAGGGTGGCCTCGCCGGACCAGACACTGCGGTCCGCGGCGACCAGCTCGACATGCAGCTCAGCAGCCAAGAGTGGCTCCTCGGGTCACCACCCGGCGGCTTCGCCGGGTGTTGGGTCAAATTCTAGTGGGCGTATCGGGAGGGGCGGGACGCACCCACCCCTCCCGGGAGAATCAGCGTCAGGAAACGCCGAGCTCCTTGGCCTTCGCCTTGAGGTCCTCGATGCCACCGCACATGAAGAACGCCTGCTCGGGGAAGTGGTCGTACTCACCGTCGATGATCGAGTTGAACGCGGCGATCGACTCGTCGAGCGGCACGTCCGAACCGTCCAGGCCGGTGAACTGCTTGGCGGCGTGGGTGTTCTGCGACAGGAAGCGCTCGACGCGACGGGCGCGCTGAACGACCAGCTTGTCCTCTTCGCTGAGCTCGTCGATGCCGAGAATCGCGATGATGTCCTGGAGGTCCTTGTACTTCTGCAGGATTCCCTTGACGCGCATGGCGGCGTCGTAGTGGTCCTGCGCGATGTAGCGCGGGTCCAGGATGCGGGACGTCGAGTCCAGCGGGTCCACCGCCGGGTAGATGCCCTTCTCCGAGATCGGACGCGACAGCACGGTCGTCGCGTCGAGGTGCGCGAAGGTCGTGGCCGGGGCCGGGTCGGTGAGGTCGTCCGCGGGGACGTAGATCGCCTGCATCGAGGTGATCGAGTGACCACGCGTCGAGGTGATGCGCTCCTGGAGGAGGCCCATCTCGTCGGCCAGGTTCGGCTGGTAGCCCACCGCGGAGGGCATGCGGCCGAGCAGGGTCGAGACCTCGGAACCGGCCTGCGTGAAGCGGAAGATGTTGTCGATGAAGAACAGCACGTCCTGCTTCTGCACATCGCGGAAGTACTCCGCCATGGTCAGACCGGCAAGGGCGACACGAAGACGCGTGCCCGGCGGCTCGTCCATCTGGCCGAAGACCAGGGCGGTCTTGTCCAGAACTCCCGACTCTTCCATCTCGTCGATGAGGTCGTTGCCCTCACGAGTGCGCTCGCCGACACCGGCGAACACGGAAACGCCCTCGTGCAGCTTGGCCACACGCATGATCATTTCCTGGATGAGGACGGTCTTGCCGACGCCCGCTCCACCGAACAGACCGATCTTTCCACCCTTGACGTACGGGGTGAGAAGGTCGACGACCTTCAGGCCGGTCTCGAACATCTCGGTCTTGGACTCGAGCTGGTCGAAGGCCGGGGCCTTGCGGTGGATCGGCCAGCGCTCGGTGACGTCGGCCTCGGCCTCGGGGTGGTTCAGGATCGCACCGAGGGTGTTGAACACCTTGCCCTTGGTGATGTCACCGACGGGGACGGTGATGCCCGAGCCCGTGTCGGTCACCGCGGCCTGGCGGACCAGACCGTCGGTGGGCTGCATCGAGATGGCGCGGATGATGCCGTCGCCGAGGTGCTGGGCAACCTCGAGCGTCAGCGTCTTCTTCTCGCCGTCCTTGGCCGGGTCGGCCACCTCGACGTGCAGGGCGTTGTAGATCTCCGGCATCGCGTCGACGGGGAACTCCACGTCGACGACCGGGCCGATCACCCGGGCGACGCGGCCCGTGGCAACGGCCGTATCAACAGTGGTCGTCATTACTTGTCACTCCCCGCAGAAGCGTCGGCCAGGGCACTGGAGCCACCGACGATCTCGCTGATTTCCTGGGTGATTTCGGCCTGGCGGGCCGCGTTGGCAGAACGGGTGAGAGCGTTGATCAGGTCACCCGCGTTGTCGGTCGCCGACTTCATCGCGCGGCGCGTGGCGGCGTGCTTGGAAGCAGCCGACTGGAGCAGCGCGTTGTAGATACGGCTCTCGACGTAGCGCGGCAGCAGGGCGTCAAGGACGTCCTCCGCCGACGGCTCGAAGTCGTACAGCGGGCGGGCCTCGTCCGTCGTGCCCGCCTCCTCCGCGACCTTGTCGAGACTGAGCGGGAGCAGCCGGTCACCGGTTGCTTCCTGCGTCATCATCGAGATGAACTCGGTGTAGACGATGTGGAGTTCATCCACGCCGCCCTCGGCCGTGTCCTTCTCGATGGCCTCGATCAGGGGTGCGGCGATCTCCTTGGCGTCCGAGTAGGAAGGGGCGTCCGTGAAGCCCGTCCACTGCCCGGCGATCTTCCGCTCACGGAAGTTGTAGTGCGCGATGCCACGGCGGCCGACGATGTACGTGTCGACCTCCTTGCCCTCGTCCTGCAACTTCTTGGTGAGCTTCTCCGCACCCTTGATGGCGTTGGAGTTGAAGGCGCCGGCCAGGCCGCGGTCGCTCGAGAGGAGCAGGACAGCGGCCCGGGTCGGAGCCTCGGCCTCGGTGGTCAGCGGGTGCTTGTCGTTGGCACCCGTGGCCACCGCGGTGACCGCGCGCGTGAGCTCGGTCGCGTACGGAGTGGAGGCGGTCACCTTGCGCTGTGCCTTGACGACACGCGAGGCGGCGATCATCTCCATCGCCTTGGTGATCTTCTTGGTCGCGGTGACGGATTTGATGCGACGCTTGTAGACCCGGAGCTGGGCTCCCATGAGTCAGGTCCCTTCCGTCGTCACTTGGACGCGTCGACGGCAGCCGGAGCGTCCTCGCCGAGCAGCTTGCCGTCCGAGGTCTCGAACTGCTTCTTGAACTCGGCGACGGCGTCGGTGATGGCCGTGATCGTGTCGTCGGACATCTTGCCGCCCTCCTTGATGGAGGTCATCAGGCCCTGCTCCTTGCGGTGCAGGTAGTCGAGCAGCTCGCGCTCGAAGCGCCGGATGTCGGCGACCGGTACCTCGTCCATGCGGCCCGTGGTGCCGGCCCAGATGGAGATGACCTGGTCCTCGGTGGCCATCGGCTGGTACTGAGCCTGCTTGAGCAGCTCGACCATCCGCTGACCGCGCTCGAGGGAGGCCTTCGACGCGGCGTCCAGGTCGGAACCGAAGGCGGCGAACGCCTCCAGCTCGCGGTACTGGGCGAGGTCCACGCGGAGACGACCGGACACCTGGCGGATCGCCTTGTGCTGGGCGGAGCCACCGACACGGGAGACCGAGATACCGACGTTCAGGGCCGGACGCTGACCGGCGTTGAACAGGTCGGACTCAAGGAAGCACTGGCCGTCGGTGATGGAGATGACGTTGGTCGGAATGAACGCCGACACGTCGTTCGCCTTGGTCTCGACGATCGGCAGACCCGTCATCGAGCCCTTGCCCATCTCGTCCGAGAGCTTCGCGCAGCGCTCGAGCAGACGCGAGTGCAGGTAGAAGACGTCACCCGGGTAGGCCTCGCGCCCCGGCGGGCGGCGGAGCAGCAGGGACACGGCGCGGTAGGCGTCGGCCTGCTTCGAGAGGTCGTCGAAGATGATGAGGACGTGCTTGCCCTCGTACATCCACTGCTGGCCGATGGCCGAGCCGGTGTAGGGCGCCAGGTACTTGAAGCCCGCCGGGTCGGACGCCGGGGCGGCGACGATGGTCGTGTACTCAAGCGCGCCGGCCTCTTCGAGGGCACCGCGCACGGAGGCGATGGTGGAGCCCTTCTGACCGACGGCGACGTAGATGCAGCGCACCTGCTTGTTCACGTCGCCCGAGCGCCAGTTGTCGCGCTGGTTGATGATCGTGTCGACGGCCAGGGCGGTCTTGCCGGTCTGGCGGTCACCAATGATCAGCTGACGCTGGCCACGGCCGATCGGGGTCATCGCGTCGACGGCCTTGTAGCCGGTCTCCATCGGCTCGTGCACCGACTTGCGGTCCATGACCGTGGGGGCCTGCAGCTCGAGGGCGCGGCGTCCGGACGTCTCGATCTCGCCGAGGCCGTCGATCGGGGTGCCGAGCGGGTCGACGACGCGGCCGAGGTAGCCCTCGCCCACCGCGACGGACAGGACCTCGCCGGTACGGGTGACCGGCTGGCCCTCTTCGATGCCGCTGAACTCGCCGAGTACGACGGCGCCGATCTCGCGCTCCTCAAGGTTGAGGGCGAGACCGAGGGTGCCGTCCTCGAACTTCAGCAGCTCGTTGGCCATGGCCGAGGGGAGGCCCTCGACCTTCGCGATGCCGTCACCGGCAACGGTGACCGAACCGACCTCCTCGCGCGAGGCCGCGTCCGGCTTGTACGCCTGGACAAAGTTCTCCAGCGCGTCCCGGATCTCCTCCGGCCGGATCGTGAGCTCCGCCATCTGGGTTCCCTGCTCTCCTTGTTGGGCCCGAAGTTTCACTTTGGGGGTCTGGGGACTCCCCCCAAGTAAGGGTGAATCCTCTGCACGGCCCAACTAGGGCCGTCATTCCTACGTTTTGAGTTACTGCTAGCGCGCCATGCGGCGGTGTGCGTCCTCGAGGCGGTCCGCGATGCTGCCGTTGATGATCTCGTCGCCGACCTGCACCGTGATCCCGCCGAGGACCTCGGGGTCCACGTCGAGGTTCAGGTGCATCTGGCGGCCGTAGACCTTCGCGAGGGCGGCACCGAGGCGCTGCTTCTGCTGGTCCGAGAGGGGCACAGCCGAAGTGACGACGGCGACCATCCGGTTCCGGCGGTCCGCGGCCAGCTTGGAGAGGGACTCGAGTCCCGCTTCCAGGCTACGTCCACGGGGCGCGGTCACGAGGCGCTCGACGAGCCGCTCCGTCACCTCGTTGGCCCGGCCTCCGAGCAGGCTGCGCAGCAGCTCGCTCTTGGCCGCACCTGTGGCAGCGCGGTCGGTCAGCGCGGACCGGAGCCCGGTGCTCGAGGAGACGATCCGGCCGAACCGGAACAGCTCGTCCTCGACGTCGTCCAGCGCGCCGGACTTCTGCGCACCGGTCAGCTCGGCGAGGTTGGTGAGCTCCTCGAGGGCGTCCACCAGGTCACGCGACTGCGACCAGCGGGCGCGGACCAGGCCGGCCACCAGGTCGGCGGTCTCGCCGCCCACCTGCCCGCCGAGCAGCCGCCCGGCGAGCTCGGCCTTGGCCTCGCCGGACTGCGACGGGTCGGTCAGGACCCGGCGCAGCGAAACCTCGCGGTTGAACAGCGCGGTGACCTGGGCCAGCTCGTCAGAGAGCTGCCGCACGTCCACCGAGGTGTTGTCGGTCAGCGCGTCGAGACGCTCTCGCGCGGCCGCGAGGGCCCCGCGGCTGGCTCCGTGCGCTGTCATCGAGCCGCCTCGGCCTTCTCCTCGAGCTCGTCGAGGAAGCGGTCGATGGTGCGGCTCTGCCGAGCGGAGTCCTCGAGGGACTCACCGACGAGCTTGCCGGCCAGGTCGGTGGCCAGCTGGCCCACGTCCTGACGCAGCGACTGCGCGGCGGCCTTGCGGTCGGCTGCGAGCTGCGTGTGACCGGCGGCGACGATCTCCTCGCGCTGCCGCTGGCCTTCGGCTCGCATCTCAGCGATGAGCGTGGCGCCCTGCTCCTGCGCCTCCTGGCGCAGACGCGCGGCCTCGTGCCGTGCCTCGGCGAGCTGAGCCTTGTACTGCTCGAGCACGCTCTGGGCCTCGGTCTGAGCGGCCTCGGCCTTCTCGATGCCACCTTCGATCGCCTCGCGGCGCTCTTCCAGAACCTTGTTGATGTTCGGGAGGAGCTTCTTCCAGAAGAAGAAGAAGACGATGGCGAAGGCGATGGCGCCGACGAGCAGCTCAGGACCCGGCGGGACGAGCGGGTTCTGCTCCTCCTCAGCCGCCAGCTGAACCAGGTTGGCGATCACATCAGTGCCTTTCGTCGAAAAGTGTCAGTAAGCAGTGATTACTTACCGAACACGAACGGCATAACGATGCCGATGAGGGCGAGCGCCTCACAGAAGGCGAAGCCGAGGATCTGGTTGGCGCGGATCAGACCGGCAGCCTCGGGCTGACGGGCCAGGGCCTGGGTGCCGTTACCGAAGACGATGCCGACGCCGATGCCGGGGCCGATCGCGGCGAGACCGTAGCCGATGGAACCGAGGGAGCCGGAGACGCCTGCGGCGAGTTCGAGGGTCGCGGACATGCCGTTACTTCCTTCTCTTTCATGGACCGGTGGGGGTTGGCCACCGGGCGATCTGGGGGCTTGAAAGCCGGGTCTCACTCAGTGGTGCTTTGCGAGAGCGCCCTGAATGTAGGTGGCGGAAAGGAGCACGAAGACGTACGCCTGGACCGCCTGTACGAAAAGTTCGAAGAGGATCATGACGACGGTCATCACGAACGAGACACCGGCGGCCGGGATCATCCAGCTGTTCAGCAGGTACCAGGAGGCGACGGTGAACATCACCAGCATCAGGTGACCGGCGAACATGTTGGCGAAGAGTCGCACGGCGTGCGTGAAGGGACGCACGAGCAGGTTCGAGAAGAACTCGATGAACGACACGAGCCACTTGATCGGACCCAGCGAGGCGTCGTAGCCGGTGATGTTCTTCCAGCCGCCGACGAATCCGTGGCGCTTGAAGGTCAGCGGCACCCAGATGAAGTAGACGACAGCCGCGAGCACGATCGGGTACGCGATGACCGACGAGACCGGGAACTGCGTCAGCGGGATCACGGACCAGATGTTCATGATCCAGATGAAGAAGAACATCGAGACCATCAGGGGGACGTACTTCTCGCCCTCCTTCTTGCCCATCGTCTCGTAGACGATGCCGCGGCGTACGAAGTCGTAGCCGGCCTCACCGATCATCTGCAGCTTGCCCGGGACGACCTTGGACTTGCCGAACGCCAGGTAGAAGAAGCTGACCACGACGAGGGTCGTCAGCAGGGCGAGCAGCATGACCTTGTTGAACTCGAACCCGCCGACCTCGAAGATCGGCTTGAAGAGGAACGAGTGCAGGCCCGGAGCCGGGAAGCCACAGCCGTTGTCGGACATGATCCGACAGCTCCAGTCAAAGGCGAGCTCAGTTTGGTCAGCACTCACCGCGGGCTCCTTCGGCGTGACGCATAGGTACGGCAACCTCGTTGTCGTGTCGGCGCGGCGCGCAGCCGCGATTCGGCACCAGACTGGTGTTTCGGATGTGGGCGCGGCGTTCAGGCATCGAGCCTCGCGATTGTGCAGGCGTCAGCTCAGATGCCCGCGCCGGCAGTGCCGCAGTTGGCACCGGACGATAGCAGCATCTCGAACGCGCATTTATCCCGGCCCTACCCTTCACGTCGAGGACCCCGACTTCTCCGGCTTGTCCTTCTGCTCGGAGTCGGGTTCAACGTAAAGGATCTTGGCTTTCATGAACGCGCGGGCCTGCGACGCCATCCACACGACGGTCGCGACCACAAGCCCCACGGCGAACACCTTGGGGTTGAACAACGTGGTGTCCTTGAAGAGAGCCACGAAGACAAGAAGCAGCAGGAGTTGGGCGACGTAGAGCATCAGCCCCATCGCCTGGAACAACTGCGGAAGCGATTTCGCCGTGCGCTGAAGTACGAACATTCCGAGCCCCATGAAGGCGATGACCACCAGGGTGCCGACGACCGCACCGAGCGCTCCCTTGCCGCCCGCGACCACGGCACTGACCGCGGCGGTGATCGCACCGGCGGCAGCTGTGGGTACGGCGGACTGAAGAAGAGTTCGGGTGTCTTGAGACGGCATGGCGGCGCTCCGCTAACTGATGGGGGCAGGGTGTCGTCATGGACGAGCGTAGTCCGGGGTCGAGAGTGTCCCTCGGGCCAATGGACCGTCGCACTACGGTCCTTCGGCTCTATCCCCTGGTTTCGTGAACGGTATCACAAACTATTTGATGAGGTCTTTACCTGCTAGGTGTGCTCGCCGTCACACATGAGAGTTAACCCGCGCGTATGTGCACGCAGCGCGGCAACTTGTCTGGTATTGGGCGAGTTTGGCAAGGGCCGTCAGCTCGATGACTCGGCCTTGTGCCGATCGTCGAAGCGCGAGCGGGTGCCAACGGCCGTCGCCCCGTTGACGCCTGACCCGACCGGAGGACGGTCGTCCGCCGCTGCGTCCGCCTCGTCCGCCCCGTCCGTCGCACCGGCCGCGGACACCTCCGCGGCGGCCCTCTTGCGCCGCCGGTAGCGCGGCGGCACGAAGGACTCGGCCCAGCCCGGGATGTGCGGGGTGAACCGCGGCAGCAGGAGCAGCACGAGGCCCACCGCGCTCAGGGCGACGATCGCGAACAAGATCCACATGCTGGCCGAGTGGACCGAGTAGGCGACCGTGCCGAAGCCGATGAGCGCCGACCAGAAGTACATGATCAGCACCGCGCGGCTGTGCGAGTGGCCGATCTCCAGGAGGCGGTGGTGGAGGTGGCCGCGGTCGGCGGCAAACGGCGACTTGCCGTTCCACGTACGCCGGACGATCGCGAGGACCAGGTCGGCGAACGGGATGGCGATGATCGTCAGCGGCATCAGGAGCGGGATGAAGACCGGAAGCATCGCGTGCGTGGCATCGCGGGTGCCTCCGAAGTTCAGCTTCAGGGCGTCGCCGTCGATCTGCCCTGTGGCGGAGATCGCACCCGCCGCGAGGACCAGGCCGATCAGCATCGAGCCCGAGTCCCCCATGAAGATCCGGGCGGGATGGATGTTGTGCGGCAGGAAGCCCAGGCACATGCCGATCAGGATCGCGGCGAAGAGCGTCGCGGGAGCCGCTGCCTCGATGCCGTAGCCGTACCAGAGGCGATAGGCGTACAGGAAGAACGCCGTGGCCGCGATGCACACCATGCCCGCGGCGAGGCCGTCGAGGCCGTCGACGAAGTTCACGGCGTTGATGGTGATGACGACGAGCGCGACCGTCAGGAGCGTGCCCTGGCCCTGGTCGAGCAGGACCATGCCGTAGCCCGGGACCGGGATCCACAGGATCGTCAGGCCCTGGAGGACCATGACGCCGGCCGCGATCATCTGGCCGCCCAGCTTGATCAGCGCGTCGATCTCGAACTTGTCGTCCAGGACGCCGATCAGCCAGATCAGCGCGGCACCGGAGAGCAGTGCGCGCGGTTCGTTGGACCGCTCGAAGACGTCGTTCAGGTTCGGCAGGTGGTCGGCGACAAGCAGACCGGCGCACAGCCCGAAGAACATCGCGATACCGCCGAGCCGGGGCGTGGGCTCCCTGTGCACGTCGCGGGCGCGGATCTCCGGCATGGCGCCGGCCACGATCGCGAACTTCCGCACCGGGCCGGTCAGCAGGTAAGTCACCGCGGCCGTGATGCAGAGCGTCAGGAGGTATTCACGCACGGGCTTCCCCACAGGTATCGCTGGCCATCTCAGCCCCACACCCTAGCTCTGCGTGCATACGGTTGGGGACTTCCGGGTAGCGACGATGGTTGCACGAGTACGCGCCTTGCCCTGACGCGTCTACCCCGACCTAGGCCGGATACGGCGGAAATCTGCCCACCAGTTCACGCACTTCCTCTCGTACTTTCGAGTCGTTCGCCTCCTTGGACCCCTCGCGCACCGCGTCGGCGAAGAGCCCGGCGATCCGCACCATCTCCGCGTCACCCATGCCCTGTGTGCTGACGGCAGCGGTGCCGAGCCGCAGTCCGCGCCCGTCGGCGTAGGGCAGGGCGCAGGTGTCGAGGACGAGGCCGCAGGCGGCGAGTCTGCCGCGGGCGGTGTGCGCGTCGATGCCCAGGGGCGTGGGGTCGGCCAGGATCAGGTGTGTGTCGGTGCCGCCGGTGGTGATCGCGAAGCCGGCGGCGGCCAGGACCTGGGCCAGGGTGCGGGCGTTGGCGACGACCTGGTGGGCGTACGCGGTGAAGGCCGGGGTCTCCGCCTCGCCGAACGCGACGGCCTTGGCGGCGATCGTGTGCATCTGCGCGCCGCCCTGTGTGAAGGGGAACACGGCCCGGTCGATGCGGGAGGCGAGCTCGGCGCCGCACAGGATCAGGCCGCCGCGCGGGCCGCGGAGCACCTTGTGGGTCGTGGCGCAGACGACGTCGGCGTACGGCACGGGGTTGGGGGCTGCTCCCCCGGCGACCAGGCCGATCGGGTGGGCCGCGTCGGCGATGAGGTACGCGCCGACGTCGTCGGCGATGTCGCGGAAGGCCGCGTAGTCGATGTGCCGCGGGTAGGCGATGGAGCCGCAGACGATGGCTTTCGGCCGGTGCGAGCGGGCCAGGGCCCGGACCTGGTCGTAGTCGATGAGGCCGCTGTCCGGGTCGACGCCGTAGCCCACGAAGTCGAACCAGCGCCCCGAGAAGTTCGCGGGCGAGCCGTGCGTGAGGTGGCCGCCGTACGGCAGGCCCATGGCAAGGACGGTGTCGCCGGGGCGCAGCAGCGCGGCGTACGCGGCGAGGACCGCTGAGGATCCCGAGTGCGGCTGCACGTTGGCGTGTTCGGCGCCGAAGAGGGCCGTGGCGCGGTCGATGGCGATGCGCTCGGCGACGTCCACCAGCTCGCAGCCGCCGTGGTGGCGGGCGCCGGGGTAGCCCTCGGCGTACTTGTTGGCGAGCGGGGAGCCCAGGGCCGCGAGCACCGCCGGTGAGGTGAAGTTCTCCGCGGCGATGAGCTGAAGGGAGGACGCCTGGCGGTCCTGCTCGGCCAGCAGGATCTCCGCCATCTGGGGGTCCGCGCGGCGGAGCGCGGCAAAGTCAGCGGGCGCCGTCGGGGCGGCGGTGGGTGCGGTGCTGACCGGCATCTTGGGCTCCGGGCCTCGCGAGGGGTGAGGGTCCCTCCAATGTAGGCCTGCCTCACGGTGCCCGCGCGGTGCGAGAGGCATGCGAGAGGCATCTGAACCATTGGCCGGACAGGGAGAAAGGTTTAAGCCTTGGCCCGCACGCCGGTCAGCGCCGTCACCACCGGATCGAGCGCCTCGTTGATCTCGTCGCCCACCGAGCGGAAGAAGGGCAGCGGCGCCCCATAGGGGTCGTACACCTCGTCCGCCTCGGCCGTGGGCGCCAGGAGCCAGCCCCGCAGCGCCGCGGCGGCCCGCACCAGGGCCCTGGCCCGCTCGACGACGCCCCCGTCGACGTCGGGCAGCGTCGCCGGGTCTATGGCCCGCACAAGGCGCGTGAACTCCTTGAGCGTGAACGTGCGCAGGCCGGCCGAGTGCCCCATCGAGATGACCTGCGCCCGGTGGTCCCGGGTCGCCGTCAGGACGAGGTCCGCGCGGATGACGTGGTCGTCGAGGAGTTCGCGCCCCATGAAGCCGGATGCGTCCGCGCCGAAGTCCGCGAGGACCGTCTCCGCGTTGGTCTCCATGGGGGCGCCCTCGTGCCCCCATGTGCCCGCGCTCTCCACGATCAGGCCGCCGGTGAAGGGATCGCCCAGGCGGTCGGCCAGGGCATGCCTGGTCAGCCGCTCAGTGATCGGCGAGCGGCACACATTGCCGGTGCTGACGTGGAGGATGCGGAACGAATCGGGATAAGCCGCTATGCCACGCCCCGTCTCAGGGGCTGTCAATTCGCCACCTCGAGGTCGGGTACCACCTTGCGGAGCTCCTCCGCGGTCAGCGCACCCGCGCGCAGCAGTACCGGCACCTTCCCGGTGACGTCCACGATCGACGAGGGGACGATGCCCGGCGTCGGGCCGCCGTCCAGGTACACGGAGACGGAGTCGCCGAGCATCTCCTGCGCGGCGTCACAGTCCTCCGGAGCGGGGTGACCCGTGAGGTTCGCCGAGGAGACCGCCATGGGGCCGACCTCGGTGAGCAGTTCGATGGCGACGGGGTGCAGCGGCATCCTGATCGCGACGGTCCCACGGGTGTCCCCGAGGTCCCACTGGAGCGACGGCTGCTGCTTGGCGACCAGGGTCAGCGCACCGGGCCAGAAGGCGTCGACGAGCTCCCAGGCCGACTCGGAGAAGTCGGTGACCAGGCCGTGCAGCGTGTTCGGGGAGCCGATGAGCACAGGGGTGGGCATGTTGCGGCCACGGCCCTTGGCGTCGAGCAGGTCGGCGCACGCCTCCGGTGTGAAGGCGTCGGCACCGATGCCGTAGACGGTGTCGGTGGGCAGCACGACCAGCTCGCCACGGCGGACGGCCGACGCGGCCTCGCGCAGACCGGTCGTACGGTCGGTCGCGTCATTGGTGTCGTATCGCCGTGCCATCTAGCGGGCCTCCTCGTACACGTACTGCTGGCTTGAAGTCGGTGTGCTCACGGCATCGCCTTGCGGGCGGTCGCGAACCTCGGCCGGTTGTTGAGGTCGGGGTGGTCGGCCGCGTCCGCCCAGCCCCGCTCCTCGGTGAAGATCCACGGCACCTGGCCGCCCTGGGTGTCGGCGTGCTCGATGACGACGACACCGCCGGGCCGCAGGAGGCGGTGTGCGGTGCGCTCGATGCCGCGGATCAGGTCGAGGCCGTCCTCGCCGGAGAAGAGCGACAGTTCCGGGTCGTAGTCGCGGGCTTCCGGAGCGACGTACTCCCACTCCGTGAGCGGGATGTACGGCGGGTTCGACACGAGGAGGTCGACCTGTCCTTCGAGCTCCGGAAGGGCGTCGCGCGCGTCGCCCTGGGAGAGCTTGACCCTGGACCCCTCGACGTTCTTCCGCGTCCACTTCAGGGCGTCCTCGGAGAGCTCCACCGCGTGCACCCGCGAGCGCGGGACCTCCTGGGCCATGGCCAGCGCAATGGCCCCGGATCCCGTACAGAGATCGACGATGAGCGGCTCGACGACGTCCATCGCACGCACCGCGTCTATGGCCCATCCGACGACCGACTCGGTCTCCGGGCGCGGCACGAAGACACCGGGGCCCACCTGGAGTTCGAGATAGCGGAAGAAGGCGCGCCCGGTGATGTGCTGGAGCGGTTCGCGGGCCTCGCGGCGCGCGATCGTCTCCCAGTAGCGGGCGTCGAAGTCGGAGTCCTTGACGGAGTGCAGCTCGCCCCGCTTCACGCCGTGCACGAAGGCGGCGAGTTCCTCCGCGTCGTTGCGCGGCGAGGGCACGCCGGCGTCGGCCAGCCGCTGGGTGGCCTGGGCCACTTCCGCGAGCAGCAGGTTCACGCTGGTCCTCCGGGGCTGAGCTGAGCGATGGGCGGGTGCGGTCGGGGCTCAGGCCGCCGCGAGCTTGGCGGCGGAGTCCGCGTCGACACAGGCCTGGATGACCGCGTCGAGGTCTCCGTCGAGCAACTGGTCCAAGTTGTACGCCTTGAAGCCGACACGGTGGTCCGAGATCCGGTTTTCCGGGAAGTTGTACGTCCGGATCTTCTCGGAGCGGTCGACGGTGCGGACCTGGCTGCGGCGGGCGTCCGCGGCCTTGCTCTCCGCTTCCTCCTGCGCCGCGGCAAGGAGCCTGGAGCGCAGGATACGCATCGCCTGCTCCTTGTTCTGCAGCTGGCTCTTCTCGTTCTGGCAGGAGGCCACGACTCCGGTGGGCAGGTGCGTGATACGCACCGCGGAGTCGGTGGTGTTGACCGACTGGCCGCCGGGGCCCGACGAGCGGTAGACGTCGATGCGCAGGTCGTTGGCGTGGATCTCGACGTCGACCTCCTCGGCCTCGGGCGTCACCAGGACACCGGCCGCGGAGGTGTGGATCCGGCCCTGCGACTCGGTCGAGGGCACGCGCTGCACGCGGTGCACGCCGCCCTCGTACTTCAGCCGCGCCCAGACGCCCTGGCCGGGCTCGGTCGCGCCGTTGCCGCCCTTGGTCTTCACGGCGACCTGGACGTCCTTGTAGCCGCCGAGCTCGGACTCAGTGGCGTCGATGATCTCGGTCTTCCAGCCGACGCGCTCCGCGTACCGCAGGTACATGCGAAGCAGGTCGCCGGCGAAGAGCGCCGACTCGTCGCCGCCCGCGCCCGCCTTGACCTCAAGGATGACGTCCTTGTCGTCGTTGGGGTCCCGGGGCACCAGGAGAAGCCGCAGCTTCTCGGTGATCTCCTCGCGCTGCTTCTCCATGTCCTTGACCTCGGCGGCGAACTCCGGGTCCTCCGCGGCCAGTTCACGGGCCGTCGTGATGTCCTCGCCGGTCTGCTTCCAGGCGCGGTACGTCGAGACGATCGGGGTCAGCTCGGCGTAGCGCTTGTTGAGCTTGCGCGCGTTGGCCTGGTCGGCGTGGACCGAGGGGTCCGCGAGCTTCGTTTCCAGATCGGCGTGCTCGCCGATCAGTTCCTCGACCGCCTCGAACATCGGGGGCTCCTGGTTTTCTGCGTTTCTACGCGAAGGTTCTACGCGACATGGCTGCTGCGGTCAGACGGCAAAGCGCCGGTCCCAACCGCCCCCTCCCGGGGGCAGCCGAAGACCGGCGCAGTGGCTCGCTACTTGTTGGCGGCGGCAGCCTTGCCGAAGCGGGCCTCGAAGCGGGCCACGCGGCCACCGGTGTCGAGGATCTTCTGCTTGCCCGTGTAGAACGGGTGGCACTCGGAGCAGACCTCGGCGCGGACGGTGCCGCTGGAGATCGTGCTGCGGGTGGTGAACTCGGCGCCACAGGTGCAGCTGACCTGGGTCTCGACGTACTCGGGGTGGATTTCGCGCTTCAAGGGTGTCTCCTAGTTTCGGGAGGGCGCCGGGTCGTGCGAGCTGATTGCTCGTACGTGAACCGGGGCCGACGTACCAGTCTGCCAGGACGGGTCGCATCTGCCCAAACCGGGGTGGGTTCCGTTCTATTCCCGGCGGGGTGCGCGGCGGGCCGTGCGGCCCGCTACGAACGCCGTTAGTTGCTGGTCACGACATCGCTCGCGTCGCCCTTGTCGCCCGCGGACTTCTCGGTGGCGGACTTGGGGATCGGCTTGTCGGCCTTGAGCGCTGCCCAGACCTGCCGGTCGGCCTTCTCCAGGGGGAGGACGCGATTGGGGTCGGCGGGGTCGTACTGGATGGGCAGGGTGACCATCTTCATGTCGCCCGCGCCGATGCCCTTGAGGCCGCCGGCGAAGCCCGCCAGGCTCTTGACGTCGTTCAGCTCGGAGTCGGTGGTGATGGCGCTGGTGGCGTCGTTCGCGAGGTCGTAGAGCTTCTTCGGGTTGCTGAAGACGCCGACGTCCTTGACCTGGTTGATCAGGGCCTTGATGAAGGCCTGCTGCAGCTGGATGCGGCCGAGGTCGCTGCCGTCGCCGACGGCGTGCCGGGTGCGGACCAGGCCGAGTGCCTGCTCGCCGGTGAGCTGGTGCGTGCCGGCCTTGAGGTTGAGGTGGCTGTCCTTGTCGTTGATCGCCTTTTTGGTGGTGATCTCGACGCCGCCGAGGGTGTTGATGAGCTTCTTGAAGCCCGTGAAGTCGACCTCTACATAGTGGTCCATCCGGATGCCGGACATTTTCTCCACGGTCTTGACGGCGCAGGCGGGGCCGCCGACCTCGTACGCCGTGTTGAACATCTGCCGCTGTCCGCCCGGGTCCGTCTCGCCGTCGTCCGTCTTGCACTCGGGACGGGATATGAGGGTGTCGCGGGGTATGGAGACGACGCTGGCCGTCTTGTGGCCCTTGTTCACGTGCACGACCATCGCCGTGTCCGAGCGGGCGGCGCCCTCGTCCTTGCCGTACTTGGCGTTGTCGCCGGAGCGGGAGTCGGAGCCGAGGACCAGGATGTCCTGCGAGCCGTTGTCGACGTTCTTCGGGCGGTCCGTGCCGAGCGCCGCGTTGATGTCGACGCCCTTGATGTTGCCGTTGAGCTTGAAGTACACGAAGCCGAGGCCCGCACCGCCGACGACGATCACCGATGCCGCGGTCCACGCGGTGACGACGAGGACCTTGCGGCGCTTGTCGCGGGGCTTGCGACGCCGACCGCCACCGCCTCGGGGGCGCTTCGGCTTCGCATCCGCGGGTGCGCTCTCGTCGGTCATGTGCTCCTCAGTCCTCGTCGGGTCGGGTACCCCCTGCTTTCAGGGTCAGGCGCGGTTTGTCGTCACTTGTCAGACGTGGAAACCGAAAGAAGGGTTGCACAGCGGTTTGTGGGCGCCCCGGCGCGCGCTCGTGACGCATCGTGCACTCCTGCCCCGTCCTTCCGGCTTCTCACCTGCGGTTTTTTCGGTGGTGGGGCTACTGCCCGTGACCGTAAGAATCTCTTAGGTGTGTGGCCAAGGTCATTCGGCGCCCCTGCCGCGCCCCCACAAACGCAAAGGTCCGCCCCCGTCGTTCGACGGGGGCGGACCTTTGCTTGCGCGAGTCGCGCGAGGACTAGTCGTTGCCGTTGCCCGGCGTCGGGGTCGTCTTCGCGATCTGCATGAGGAACTCGGCGTTCGACTTCGTCTGCTTCATCTTGTCGAGAAGCAGCTCGATGGCCTGCTGCGAGTCGAGCGCGTGCAGCACCCGGCGCAGCTTCCAGACGATCGCGAGCTCTTCGCTGTTGAGCAGGATCTCTTCCTTGCGGGTGGAGGACGCGTCGACGTCCACCGCCGGGAAGATGCGCTTGTCGGAGAGCTTCCGGTCGAGCTTGAGCTCCATGTTGCCGGTGCCCTTGAACTCCTCGAAGATCACCTCGTCCATGCGCGAACCGGTGTCAACGAGCGCGGTGGCGAGGATGGTCAGCGAGCCGCCGTCCTCGATGTTGCGCGCCGCACCGAAGAAGCGCTTCGGCGGGTAGAGCGCGGTCGAGTCGACACCACCGGACAGGATGCGGCCGGAGGCCGGAGCCGCCAGGTTGTACGCACGGCCCAGGCGGGTGATCGAGTCGAGGAGCACGACCACGTCGTGACCCAGCTCGACGAGGCGCTTGGCGCGCTCGATGGCCAGCTCGGCGACCGTGGTGTGGTCCTCGGCCGGACGGTCGAAGGTCGAGGAGATAACCTCGCCCTTCACCGACCGCTGCATGTCGGTGACCTCTTCCGGACGCTCGTCGACCAGGACGACCATCAGGTGGCACTCGGGGCTGTTGACGGTGATCGCGTTCGCGACCGCCTGCAGGATCATGGTCTTGCCGGTCTTCGGCGGGGCCACGATCAGGCCTCGCTGGCCCTTACCGATCGGCGCGACGAGGTCGATGATGCGGGTGGTGAGCACGCCCGGGTCGGTCTCGAGACGGAGCCGGTCCTGCGGGTAAAGGGGCGTCAGCTTGTTGAACTCCGGTCGCCCGCGCCCGGATTCGGCCGCCATGCCGTTCGCCGAGTCGAGGCGGACGAGCGCGTTGAACTTCTCGCGGCGCTCGCCGTCCTTGGGCTGGCGGACGGCGCCGGTGACGTGGTCACCCTTGCGCAGACCGTTCTTGCGGACCTGGGCGAGCGACACGTACACGTCGTTCGGGCCGGGGAGGTAGCCCGACGTACGAATGAACGCGTAGTTGTCGAGGATGTCCAGGATGCCCGCGACGGGGATCAGTACGTCGTCGTCGGCGACCTGCGGCTCGCTGGCACCGCCGAACTCGTCGCGGCCACGGCGGCCACGGCGGTCGCGGTAGCGTCCACGGCGACCGCGGCGGCCACCCGCCTCGTCGTCGAAGTCGTCCTGCGGACCGTTGTCCCGCTGGTCCCGCTGCTGGCGGTCCTGGCGGTCCTGGCGGTCGCCGCGGTCCTGGCGGTCCTGACGGCCGCCGCCCTGCTGGCGGTTGCCGCCCTGCTGCTCGTCGCCCTTGTTGCCACGGCGGTCGCGGTCACGGCCACGGCCCTGGCGGTCGCGGCCCTGGCGGTCACGGCGGCCGTCGGCGTTGCTGTCACCGGAGCCGTCGCCCTTGGCCTCGGACGACGCGTCCGCCCTGGCCTCGCTCTTGTCGTTCTTGTCGCTCTTGGCGTCGTTCTTCGGCTCGCCCTTGGCCTCGGCGGTGACCGTCTCGGGGCTTCCCGCGTCGGCGGTGGCACGGCGACGGCGGCGCTCGCCCTTGTCGGCACCCGCGGGCTGGCCCGGGATGTCGATCTGCTGCTGGGCGGTGGCGTCCTCGGCCTTGGCGCCCGCGGTCTGCTCGGCCTTGTCGGCCTTGCTCGCCTTGGCGGCCTTGTCCGTGCTCGCCGCGGTGTCCTCGCCCGTCCGGGCCTTCGAGGTGGCGCGACGCTTGGGCTTGGTCTCGGCGTCCGTGGACGCGGACGGCGCGGCACTCTTCGCGGGGGCACCCCCTCCGGCCTGCGCCTCCTTGATGACCTCGATCAGCTGGCTCTTGCGCATCCGCGCGGTGCCCTTGATACCGAGGCCTGATGCGACCTGCTGCAGTTCCGCCAGCACCATGCCATCGAGGCCGGTGCCGCGGCGCCGCCGGGACCCGGCCGAAGCACCGGTGGCAGGCGCCGCAGAGGCGTCCGTGGCGGGCGTGTCGGCAGTCACGCCCATCAGATCGGTGGTGTCGCTCACGAAGGGTCCTTCCCTGGAGCGGACGTCGGCCTGTCTGGCTCGGCGACCGGTTGTGCTGTCCGGAGGTCCTCTGGTGTGTGGACCATGCCGGGGCGGTGGTCCGCCAACGCGCGGCGGAAGAATTCACTGGTGATGGCGAGTCCCGGTGAGGTGCCACTGATGTGCGGTGTCACTCGGCTCGGTCACGCCGGTTCCGGAGCGTGCTCGGCGCTGCTCAATGCGGGGCACAGAGCAGTTTGGGAGGCTCCCGGAAGGATGGATGTCCCGGACGGGGACACAAAGCACCTCGCCATGGTGGGGTCGGGTGCAGACTTGAGATTAACACTACCGGATCCAACAAACATTCCCCCTCTCTAATCCGGTCACCAGGTGTCAAGGCGCAAGCGGCAGCACGCTCGCACCGGTCGCGTCGAGCGCCAGGCGATTGGCCGCCCAGCCCTCGCCCGCGAGGCGTGCGACCTTGTCGGCCGCACTCTCATCGGCCAGCGCGAGGACCGTGGGTCCCGCGCCGGAGATCATGGCCGGGATACCGTCCGCGCGCAGGCGTTCCACCAGGGCGGCGCTCTCCGGCATGGCGGGCGCGCGGTACTCCTGGTGGAGCCGGTCCTCGGTTGCGGGAAGCAGCAGCTCGGGGCGCCTGGTCAGGGCCTCGACGAGCAGTGCGGCCCGGCCCGCGTTGGCGGCCGCGTCGACGTGCGGGACGGTGCGCGGGAGCAGTCCGCGCGCGGTCTCGGTGAGGACGGGCTTTCCCGGTACGAAAACCACCGGAACGATGGAATCGGCGGGCTCCATCCTGATCGCCCGCGCAGCTCCCCCGTCCATCCAGGAGAGCGTGAAACCGCCGAGCAGACAGGCGGCGACGTTGTCGGGGTGGCCCTCGATCTCGGTGGCGAGCTCAAGGAGGGCGTTGTCGTCCAGACGGGCGTCTCCGCCTATCGTCACGGCGCGCGCGGCGACGATGCCCGCGCAGATGGCGGCGGACGAGGAGCCGAGGCCCCGGCCGTGCGGGATGCGGTTGGCGCAGACGATTTCAAGCCCGCGCGGCTGTCCGCCGAGCAGGTCGAAGGCGGTACGCAGGGAACGTACAAGCAGATGCGACTCGTCGCGCGGGAGCGTCTCGCTGCCCTCACCTGCGATGTCGATGTTCAGTCCGGTGTCGGCCACCCGCACGACGACGTCGTCGTACAGACCCAGCGACAGGCCTAGGGCGTCGAAGCCCGGGCCGAGGTTGGCGCTGGTGGCGGGGACGCGCACCCGGACGGCGGCGGCGCGGAACGCGGGACCGGCCATCGCTCGATGACTCTCCTTGAGCTGCGATCTTTTGAGGACTTGCCACGTGATGAGGCACTACCCGAAGGCCGCTCTACGGCGGCACCGCGGCATATGCGGCGGGGCGGGTTAGGTACAGCCTATCGAAGGAAGGTTCTGTGGCGACATAGGGCGCACAGGAGGCGCACGATGCGTGTCGTAAGCCCCCTGTGCACCCCCTATGCGGAGTTGCGGGTTTTCCAGGCGATTATGCCCGCCCTGCGTCTGCGGCTATCCCGGACCGAACCGGTTATGCCGGACGCGGGACGGTTATGCCAGACCCAGACGCTCGGCCGCGGCGGCCGAGTCGACCGGAACGGTGACCGGCTGCGGTGCGCCGGCGACGGCCCAGTCCGGGTCCTTGAGGCCGTTTCCGGTGACGGTACAGACGATCCTCTGCCCCTTGTCGACCTTGCCCTGCTCGGCGGCCTTCAGCAGACCGGCGACGGAAGCGGCCGACGCCGGCTCGACGAAGACACCCTCCTGGGACGCCAACAGCTTGTAGGCGCGCAGGATCTCACGGTCCGTCACCTCGTCGATGAAGCCGTGCGACTCGTCGCGCGCGTCGAGGGCGTACTGCCACGACGCGGGGTTGCCGATGCGAATCGCGGTGGCGATCGTCGACGGGTCCTTGACGATCTCGCCGCGCACGATGGGCGCGGAACCGGAAGCCTGGAAGCCCCACATGCGAGGAGTGCGCGTCGAGACCGAGTCGGCGGCGTACTCCTTGTAGCCCTTCCAATAGGCCGTGATGTTGCCCGCGTTGCCCACCGGAAGTACGTGGATGTCGGGGGCGTCACCGAGCGCGTCGACGATCTCGAACGAGGCGGTCTTCTGGCCCTCGATGCGGAACGGGTTGACCGAATTGACCAGCGCCACCGGGTAGTTCTCGGAGAGGGCGCGGGCGAGGTTCAGGCAGTCGTCGAAGTTTCCGTCGACCTGGAGGATCTTCGAGCCGTAGACGAGCGCCTGGCCCATCTTGCCGAGCGCGATCTTGCCCTGCGGCACGAGGACCGCGCAGACCATCCCGGCGCGTACGGCATAGGCGGCGGCCGAGGCCGACGTATTGCCGGTGGAGGCGCAGATGACGGCCTTCGCGCCCTCCTCCTTGGCCTTCGTGATCGCCATCGTCATGCCGCGGTCCTTGAAGGACCCGGTCGGGTTGGCGCCCTCGACCTTGAGATGCACTTCGCAGCCCGTGCGCTCGGAGAGCACCTGCGCGGGCACGAGCGGCGTGCCGCCCTCGCGGAGCGTCACGACCGGCGTCGTGTCGGAGACGGGAAGACGATCCCGGTACTCCTCGATGATTCCGCGCCATTGGTGGGTCATTGCTGCTTACTCCCCTTCAACCCGCATGATGCTGGCGACACCACGCACGGTGTCGAGATTCCGCAGCGCCTCGACGGTGCCGCTGAGAGCGGCGTCGGGCGCGCGGTGGGTGACGACGACGAGGGAGGCCTCGCCGTCCTTGCCCGTCTGACGGACCGTATCGATCGATACGCCGTGCTCGGCGAAGACCGTCGCGACCTGGGCGAGAACACCCGGCTTGTCGGCTACGTCGAGGCTGATGTGGTAGCGCGTGACGACCTCGCCCATGGAGCTCACGGGCAGCTGGGTGTACGCGGATTCGCCGGGCCCGGTGGCTTCGCCGAGCTTGTTCCGGCAGACGGCGACGAGGTCGCCGAGGACGGCCGACGCGGTGGGAGCGCCGCCCGCGCCGGGACCGTAGAACATGAGCTGCCCGGCGGCCTCGGCCTCCACGAAGACGGCGTTGTACGCCTCGCGGACCGACGCCAGCGGATGGCTGAGCGGAATCATCGCGGGGTGCACGCGCGCGGTGACGGACCCGCCGTGGGCGGCCCGCTCACAGATGGCGAGCAGCTTGATGGTGCAGCCCATGCGCTTCGCGGACGCGAAGTCGGCGGCGGTCACCTCGCTCATGCCCTCGCGGTAGACGTCGTCGAGGCGCACGCGCGTGTGGAAGGCGATGCCGGCGAGGATCGCGGCCTTGGCGGCAGCGTCGAAGCCCTCGACGTCGGCGGTCGGGTCGGCCTCGGCGTACCCGAGAGCAGTGGCCTCGTCGAGCGCTTCCTGGTAGCCCGCCCCCGTCGTGTCCATGGCATCGAGAATGAAGTTGGTGGTCCCGTTCACGATGCCAAGAACCCGGTTGACCTTGTCACCGACGAGGGACTCGCGCAGCGGCCGGATCAGCGGAATGGCACCGGCGACAGCAGCCTCGTAGTAGAGATCCCGCCCGTGCTCCTCGGCGGCGGCGTGCAGCGCGGCGCCGTCCTGGGCGATGAGCGCCTTGTTGGCGGAGACGACGGATGCGCCGTGCTCGAAGGCGGTGGTGATGAGGGTCCTGGCCGGCTCGATGCCGCCGATCACCTCGACGATGACGTCGATGTCCCCGCGTTTGACCAGCGCGGTCGCGTCGGTGGTGACGAGGGAAGGATCGATTCCCTCGCGCACCTTCGAGGGGCGACGGACGGCGACCCCGGCGAGCTCCACCGGGGCGCCGATCCTGGCCGTGAGGTCGTCGGCATGCGTCGTCATGATGCGCGCCACCTCTGAGCCGACAACCCCACAGCCCAGCAGCGCCACCTTCAGCGGACGCGTACGCATCATCCGACCTCACTTCTCATACATCTACAGTGGGACCAGTCTCACCCACCGGATCGCAGTTTCTATCCACTGTCCGGATTGTGAGACATCTATTTCACTGGCCGATACTCTGCCAGAAGCTGTTTCTCGGCCGATATTTCCTCAGCCGACATCCAGACGCAGGAGATCTTCCTCCGTCTCGCGCCGGACGATGACCCGCGCCCCACCATCCCGCACGGCGACGACCGGCGGTCGAAGGGCGTGGTTGTAGTTGCTCGCCATGGAACGGCAGTACGCACCGGTCGCCGGCACGGCGATCAGATCACCGGGCGCGAGGTCGGCGGGCAGAAACGCGTCCTTCACCACGATGTCCCCGCTCTCGCAGTGCTTGCCGACGACGCGGACGAGCATGGGCTCGGCGTCGGACTCCCGCGAGACGAGCGCGACGCTGTACTCGGCGTCGTAGAGCGCGGTACGGATGTTGTCGGACATGCCGCCGTCGACGGAGACGTACGTACGCAGTCCTTCGAGCGGCTTGACGGTGCCGACTTCGTAGAGCGTGAAGGCGGTCGGCCCGACGATGGCGCGGCCCGGCTCGACGGAGATGCGAGGAGTCCGGAGATTGGCGGCCTCGCACTCACGCGTCACGATCTCGCCGAGCGCCTTGGCGATCTCGTGCGGCTCGCGGGGGTCGTCCTCGGAGGTGTAGGCGATGCCGAGCCCGCCACCGAGGTCGATCTCGGGAAGCTCCACGCCGTGCTCGTCACGGATCTCGGCGAGCAGCTGCACGACGCGACGGGCGGAGACCTCGAACCCGGCCATGTCGAAGATCTGCGACCCGATGTGCGAGTGCACGCCGATGAGCTCGAGCCCGTCGAGCCGCAGCGCCCGCCGCACGGCCTCGGCGGCCTGTCCCCCGGCGAGGGCGATGCCGAACTTCTGGTCCTCGTGGGCGGTGGCGATGAACTCGTGGGTGTGGGCCTCGACGCCGACGGTCACGCGGATCTGCACGCGCTGCCGGATGCCGAGCCGCTCGGCGATGTGGGCGACGCGCACGATCTCCTGGAAGGAGTCGAGCACGATGCGCCCGACACCGGCGGCGATGGCCCGCTCGATCTCTTCCTCGGTCTTGTTGTTGCCGTGGAAGGCGATGCGGTCGGCGGGCATCCCGGCGGCGAGAGCGGTGGCGAGCTCGCCACCGCTGCACACGTCGAGGTTGAGCCCTTCTTCATGCAGCCACCGCACGACCGCGCGCGAGAGGAAGGCCTTCCCGGCATAGAAGACATCGGCGTCGGAGCCGAAGGCACCGCGCCAGGCGTGGCAGCGGGCGCGGAAGTCGGCCTCGTCGAGGAAGTAGGCGGGGGTGCCGAACTCCTCGGCGAGCCGGGTCACTTCGATCCCGCCGACGGTGACGACGCCGTCGGTATTGCGGGTGACCGTCTGCGCCCAGACCTTCGGGTCGAGGGAGTTCAGGTCGGCGGCCGGGGCGGTGTAGTGCCCTTCGGGGACTACGTCGGCGTGGCGGGGCCCGGCGGGGTGTGCGGAACGGCTCATGTCGCGGTCGTCTCTCTCACTTCATTCACGTCTTCACGTCTTCACGTCTTCACGTGTCACAAGAATTCGGGGGCACTGATGCCTAGCAGGGAAAGGCCGCCTGCGAGCACCGTCCCGGCGGCATCGGCGAGCGCGAGCCGGGCGCGGTGGGCGGCCAAGGGTTTCTCGTCCCCAAGGGGCAGAACGTCGGCCTGGAAGGCGAGGAAGGCATCGGCGGTGACGACGAGATGCCGGGCGAGGCGGTCGGGGGCACGGTGGCGGGCAGCCGCGGCGAGGATGCGGGGGTGGTCGGCGAGGGCGTCGAGGAGGGCTTGCGCTTCTGGTTCCGCTATGGCCCCGGGCTCGGCGGTGAAACCGAGGGCGGCGGCGTTGCGGGTGAGGGCGCGGGTGCGGGAGTAGGCGTACCGCACGCGGAAGAGGGGGTTGGCCTCTCGCTGGACTAGGTGCTCGTCGCTGATGCGGGGCCGGTCGTGGGCGGCGGGGTACAGGAGGGCCCAGCGGGCGGCGTCGGGGCCGAGGGGGGTGGGGTCGGCCGGGGCGGGGACGGGGCGGAGGGTCTTGAGGGTCTCCGTCTGCGCGCGGGGCTTTCCGTGGGCGTCGGTGTGGACACCGAGGGAGTCCCAGCCGGGGTCGGGCGCTTCGTCGCAGGTGAGGCGTACGAGGGTGCCCTGGGATTCGAGGATGCGGCGGAGGGAGTCGGCGAGGACGGTGGCGCGGACTTCGCGGGGGAAGTGGAGGTGGTGGGGTTCGCCGGGGCCGGGGGTGGTTTCGGGGGCGAGGGCAACGTGGCCGTAGGAGGCGCCGCGGCTTAGGACGTCACGTACGAGGGCGGCGCTGGCACTGCCGCTGCCGCTATCGCTGTCGCTGCCGGTGTTCTGGGGGCCGCCTCGTTCGAGGGTGATGTTGAGGAAGCCGGGCCCGGTGATGTCGATGGCGGCGATGCCGGGCTCGCCGGCGAGCCGCGGGGAGAGCACTTCGGCAACCTGCCGGGGCGACCGCCCGGCGGCGCGGGCGACCTGCAGGGCGACGTTGGTGGCGTAGTCCCCGCACCCACCGGGCCGCGGCCGCTCGACGACGACCCGCCGGGCCACGCCCACGTCACTGAGATCCCCGGGGCCTCCAAGATCTCCAAGGCCACTGAGCTCCCCGTCATCGACGGCACGGCGCATGGCGCGCAGCACGGTGCGGGAGAGCTCGACGGGGGTCACGGGACAAGCGTATGGGAGGAGGGGGGTAGGGACGCGACCTGGTTTCCCGGATGGTCCGGGATGTGGACGGGGAAAGGGGAGGTGGGGGAGGTGGGGGAGGTGGGGGAGGACGGCGGCTCCGGCGACTCCGGGAGTGGCGCCGGCGGCATCGGCAGCTCCGCGGCATCGGGAACGGCAACGGCAGCTGGGTCAGCCGCCGGGCCGGCCGGCGCGCTCGGCTTCTCCGGCGGCCCCACAATCACTGCCGAGGGCACCACGTCCGCCCCCGCCACCACCACCGCCATGCTCCATCAACTGCCGTACGATTCCGAGCAGTTCGGCAGGTTCAAAGGGCTTGGCGAGGAACGCGTCCACCCCGACCTCAAGCCCGCTCTCCACCTCGTACTGAGTACAAGCACTGACAATGACGATGGGCAGGTCCCGGGTCCGCGGATCGGAGCGCAGCCGAGCGGCGGTAAGCAGCCCGTCGAGGCGGGGCATCACCACGTCGAGCGTGACGACATCAGGTCTGACCTGGTTCACCACGTCCAGGCATTCGGCACCATCAGCCGCGGTCACGACCTCGAAGCCCTCCAGCTCGAGGTTGACCCTGATCAGTTGCCGGATGACCTTGTTGTCGTCCACAACAAGCACGCGGCCGGTCACGCCTGACACAACTCGAGAGTAGGTCCGCGTCCGCCACCGCGTCCGGGTTTTCCCCACTTCCGCCCCGTGCGGGGGAGCGTGCGGTGAGCGTGTGATGAAGCCAAGGCTGACCTCTGGGACGCGAGGTGCGGATGCGGCAGCCCCACAGCCACAGAGGTGCGGAAATACCTGTTCATGGGGAGCCGTTAGGAGCTGGTAGGGTTCTACACGTCGCCGCGCACACAGCGCTGACACGCCCCCGTAGCTCAGGGGATAGAGCATCGGCCTCCGGAGCCGGGTGCGCAGGTTCGAATCCTGCCGGGGGCACCTTGTATGAGGTGTCCGAAGACCCCGTCACCAGCGGAAACGCTGCGGTCGGGGTCTTCGCGTATCTACGGAAGCGTGCAGCCGTATGCCGCCCTGAACGACCCTGCGTCAGAGCCTGTGGACTAGACGTGGACATGATCTTGGAGCGAGCAGCAGTCAGGAACGTGGTCAGGGTTCGATCAGGCCGGCTCGGATTGCGTAGCGCGTTAGTTCCAGGCGGTTTCGTAGGCCCAGTTTGTGGAGCAGGTTTGCTCGGTGTCTGTGGACCGTTTTGATGCTGATGAAGAGCATCTCGGCGATCTCCTTCGACGAGTGGCCCTCTGCCACGAGTTTGAGGACCTCCTCCTCGCGTGCCGTCAGCACCTGGTCGGGTGGCTCCTCTCCGTGGCGGACTCTGTCGAGGTAGTTGCGGATCAGGGCTGTGACCGCTCCCGGGTAGAGGAAGGGCTCGTCTCGCATTGCCGCCCTGCAGGCGGCCACCAAGTCTCGGTCCGCCACCGACTTCAGTACGTAGCCGCTGGCGCCTGCCTTCAGCGCCTGGAAGAAGTACTGCTCGTTGTCGTGCATCGTCAGCATGAGTACGCGTACACCCGGTTTCAGCGCCGCGAGTTCGCGTGCTGCCTGCAGGCCCGTCATTCGGGGCATCGCGATGTCCAGGACTGCCAAGTCCACCTCGTGCGTGCGCGCCAGGGCGATGGCTTCCGCGCCGTCACCTGCCTCCGCGACGACTTCCAGGTCCGGTTCGCCGTCCAGGATCAGCCGTACCCCTCGACGCACCAGTGCGTGGTCGTCGGCGAGGAGGATGCGGATCCTGGACCTAGCTGGCGTGCTCGTGGCGGTCGTGTTCGTGTCGGGCGTGCTCATTTACTGCTTCCCGGGGGTGGGGTGGGGGTGGAGTCTGAGGCAGGTACTGGAATCGTCAGGCGGACCTGCGTGCCTGTCTGCGGACCGGTGGTGACGTCCAGCGATGCCCCTAGGAACAGGGCCCGTTCGCGCATCCCGCGGATTCCCGCTCCCTCGTGGGCGATCCCCGTTCCGCGGCCGTCGTCCGTGATGGACAGCGTCACCGCGCCGTCTGTGCGGCAGAGGCTCACCTCTACCCGGTCTGCATCGGCGTGGCGGGCCGCGTTGGTCAGGGCCTCCTGGGCCACTCGGTAGAGGACCAGTTCCGTCTGCTGATCCAGTGGGGGCAGGTCGGAGTCGAAGCTGCGCACCACGCGCAGTCCTGCGTGCGTCGCGAACTCCGTGGTCAGGGAGGTCAGGGCGCTGATCAGACCTAGGTCGTCCAGCACGCCCGGCCGCAGTCTGCGCACCAGGCGGCGTACTTCGTCCAGGCTCCCCCTGGTGATCTCCTGCGCCTGCTGCAGCTCGCCGCGCAGGGGTTCGTCCGCCTCGTCCGACGCCCGCTTCAGGGACAGCAGGACCGCGGTCATGGTCTGGCCGATCTCGTCGTGGAGTTCCTGGGCGATGCGGCGCCGTTCGGATTCCTGCGCGAGCAGGACGCGGGCGCTGCTTGCTGCCCGTTCCTGCTCCAGCCGTTCGAGCATGGCGTTGAAGGTGCGGATCAGCTCGGCGGTCTCCCCGCTTCCCTGCTCCGGCAGCCGGTGCCCCGGGCGCAGCAGGTCGACCGTGGTCATCAGCCGGGTGAGCCGGTCCAGCGGGGCGAGGCCGATCCGCAGCAGGGCCGCGTTGGCGACCAGCATGACGGCAAGGCCGCCGACGAGGATGACCGCCTCGGTCAGCACCACCGGCACGGAGACGGTCACCGGCGCCCACAGGAGCAGCGCGGTGGCGCTGCCCAGCACCACCGCGTTGAGCGCGAAGATCCGCCAGAACAGGGACAACGGGTTGATGCCTTTCTCTTGTTGCTCGCCGGATGCGCGTCGGCTACTCGCCGCTGCTCGTCGTGTAGTCGTTGATCTTGGGCGGCTTCCGCCCAGCCTGCACCCTTCCCTTCCGTCCGTCGATGGGGCCCAATGCCCATTTTTGTGTCTGACCTCGGGCCGTCCACACCGCGATGGGGTCCAGGGGCCGCCGCAGATGGGTATCGCGCCCGATGGGATTTACGCGGCGTACCAGTGACGGTGGGTGGTGACGGTGGGGGCGTACACGCTCCGCCCGCTGTTGAACGCCTCTTGGAAGAAGGTCACACCATGTCGCTCGACACCCACACTCCCCCGGTCGAAGCCCGCCCCGAGCGCCTCACCGCGCGCGAGGCCCGCCAGCGCCTGGAACACGAACGTGCCTCCCGGCTGGCGCAGTTGCAGGCCATCGGCGAGGCCGGGCAGGAAGCTGAGGAACAGGTGATGTCAGCGCAGAAGGACACCATCGAGCGGGTACTCGGAGAGGTCGAGGCCGCCCTCGCCCGCGTCCGGGACGGCCATTACGGAACCTGCCCGGGCTGCTCCAAGCCCATCCCGGTCGAGCGTCTGGAGATCCTGCCCTACACGCAGTTCTGCGTTCCCTGCCAGCGGAAGGCCGACTGACCGCCGTACGCCCGCCCTCCCCGTCTCCCGCCCTCCCCGAGGGGTGAAGTCGTGAACCACCATCAGATCATCGACGATCGCAGCACCACGGACAGCGTTCGCCTGTCCTCCGAGGACCTCACCGCGCTGCGCGCGAACTTGCGCGAGCAGTTCCTCTTCCGCCGGGAACAGCTGCAGCAGCTCTCCGCCCCCGCGATGACCCGCGCCGACGCGCTCCTCGACCGGCAGAGCGCCGCCCGGACCGAAGTCCGCGTCCAGCTCGCCGCCTCGGCACGCATGGTCCTCGCCGACGTCGAGGCCGCCCTGGGGCGCATGGACCGCGGTGACTACGGTGCCTGCCACCTGTGTCGGCGGCCGATCGCCCGCGACCGCCTGCTGATCGTGCCGCAGGCCCGCTACTGCGCCCGCTGCCAGCAGGTCCGAGCTGGGGCCGACCGATGACCACGACGCCACCTCGCCGATCCCCCGCGGCGCCCCTCGACTCCCCCGTGCCCGGCCGGCATCGCTCGTGGCCCTGGTGCCGGCAGTGCTCCGGGATCGCCCTCGACCTGGGCAGCGCCCGGACCCGTGCCTGGACGTCCGGTCGGCGCATGATCCTCGACGTTCCCACCGTGACCTTCCACGGCGGTGGTGCCGTGTACCCCATCCGGCGCGGCACCATCGTCGACACCCCTGGAACCGCCCGGATGCTCGACCGGCTGCTCGGCCACCGCCTGCCCCGCTTCGGCCGCCCCTTGCTCATCCTGACCGCACCTGTACTGGGTGGAGTCGCCTACCGGGCCGAGGCCCGCGTCGCCGTCGAGGTCCTCCGTCCACGCACCGTGCTGACCATCCCCACCGCGCGCGCCGTGGCCTCGGCCGCGGACGCCGATCTGAGCCGTCCCCTGCTCGTCGTGGACATCGGCGCCCACCTCACCGAGGTCGCCCTCCTCGCCGACGGCGCGGTGATCGACGCCCGCCACGCCGCCCTGGGAACGAGCGACCTGGACAGTCGCGCCTTGCCCACGGTCACGGCCATGGCCACGTCCCCGTCCCCTTCCCCCTCCCCCTCCATTCAAGTCGCCGACTGCGTCGTCGCGATGGTGACCGCGATGCTCGAGCAGGACCGCACCTCCCGGACCCTCGAAGCTCTCCGGCGGGGCGCGCTCCTCGCCGGTGGCGGCGCCCTGCTCCCCGGCATCAGCTACGGCATCGCCGGGCAACTGCACGCTCCCGTCCAGCCCGTGCCCGCCCCGCACACAGCGGCGGTCCGCGGCGCCGCCAAGCTCCTCCGGGCCGCCCACGGCCACCCCTCCGCCACCGGAAGCAGTACGGGAGGCAGCACCAGAAGCACCGACACCCCGCACCCTCACTAGGCCTCACTAGGCGCCCACCACCCAAGGAGAGCCCCGTGGCCGGCACCCTGCTGTGGCGCTGGCGTCGCAATCCGCTGCGCCGCCGCACCGACCTCGTACAGGCTTGGATCGCCGTCGGCCTGTTCCTGGCCGTCCTGACTGCCACCCCTGCCGCCGGCGTCCTGGTCGGCGACGCGGCCCGCCGCCACATGGAACAGACCGCCCGGCACCAGGCCGACACCCGGCACCGCACCACCGCGGTCCTCGTCCACGACGCCCCCCGTCATCCCGAGCCCGGGTCGGTCGAGGCGAAGAAGGCCCTGTACCCGGTCGCTGTCCGCTTCGCCGACCGCCACGGGCACACCCGCACCTCGGAAGCGGACGTCGAACCCGCCCTGACTGCCGGGAACACCATCCCCGTATGGGTCAGCGACGAAGGAGAGCTCACCGACGCGCCTCTCACCCAGGCGGAGGTCCGCGACCACACCAGGGGCTACGTCGTCCTGACCGCCATCGCCGTCCCCCTCACCGGCGCCGCCGCATACGCCTGCGCCCACCGCAGGCTGGAGCGGCACAACCTCGCCCAATGGGGAGCGGCTTGGGCCCGCACCGCTTCTCGGTGGTCCACCTCTCCCTAACTCCGGCGGATCGGCGGCAGCTCGTACGTCCCGTCGAAGATCGCGGCGTGGGGCGTATACATCCGCAGGATCAGGCGGAAGTTTCCGCTGGGGACGGGCAGCCAGTTCGCGGCCGTTTTGTCGTCGGTGGGGCGTTGGTGCTGGAGGTGGAGGGTGAGGGAGCCGTCGTCGTCGTGGCTCAGGCCCGGGGTGCGGTCGCCGATGGAGCAGCGGTCGATGGGGTTGGCGACCAGGTGCCGGTCCGGCAGGTCGTACGCCGTGACCGACCAGAACGCGTCCACGGGCGGCGGCTTCTCGAAGCGCAGGGTGTAGGAGTGCTCGCCCTCCAGGGGCTGTCCGTCGGCGTCGGTCCATGTCATCGCGTTCGCCGCTTCGTAGCCGTGCTTGCCCCAGAGCGCGGTGTGGGCCGACGTGGCGCGCGCCATGCGGCCCAACTCCCGATCCGTGTAGATCCATTGGGGATCCTTGAGCGTGCCGACCTCGAAGTGGTCGGCGTTGTAGTCGAAGGCGTGGTACGTCAGTTTCCAGCCGTGCTGCTCGGGGCTGTTGCCGTGGGTCGACTCGTACTCGACCTTCTCCTTCCCCGCCGCGAAGCCCGCGCGCAGCGCTTCGGCGAGTTCCGGCTCCGGCTGCGCGTAAGGGCTCTGAGCGTCCAACAGGCCCAGTGGCGCGAACTGTTGTTGGTACGTCAGGTCTGCGGGCGCGGGCGGGAAGGCGGCCATCCTCGCCCGGAGCTTCTCGTAGAAGAGGAGCTCCGGTTCGGCGTCGGGGATGTACGTGTGGGTCGGCAGCCCGCGGGGCTCTCCGGTCGCCGTCCAGTACGGCTCCAGGAGCGTGTCCTCCTGGAGCGCCCGCACCTCCGCCACGTCGTCCGGACCCGCGCAGGCCCACCTGCCGACGACGGTCGCCACCTCGGTCGGTACGGAGATCCGGGTGGCGCCCAGCGGGACCTCCTCGTCCCAGCCGGGTGGCGTGAGCAGGAAGCTGGCCGCGCCGGTGCCGGTGGCGCGGCGGCCCACGTACGCGAAGTTGTTGGTCCACGCGTCCACGAACTGCAGGACGTAGTAGCGGCCGCCGGTGTCCGGCACCGTCAGGAGGAGGGCTCCACCGGAGAGGTCGAGCTGCGCCACCGAGTAGATGACGTCGTTGTCGGCGTCGGCGGTCGCGGAGGGGTCGTCCGGGCCCGCGGGCTTGCTGCCATGGCTGAACTCGTTGAACGGCGCGGGGGCCACCGAGCCCATGCCCTTGCGGGAGACGCGGTCGACTTCGTCGAGGTTGCGCACGATCGGGTAGCCGTAGATGTACGCCTCGGCGGCGAGCGCCTGGAGTTCGGTCGTGCCGTCGGTCATGCCGCCGCCTTCTCGTGATCAAGCTCGTCGTCGTTCGTCGTTCGTGATCAAGGTGCTACGGCCATCGTCGGGCCGCCGTGCCCCTCCTGCCACTCCTGCGGTCCACGCGGCGTGGCGCGCGTGGGGGCGGGGCGGCGGCTTGTCACTCCGGTGCGCCCGGGGGTGCCTGATCGCCGTAGCGGCGCTCGAACTTGGCGACTTGGCCCTCGGAGTCCACGACGCGGGCGCGGCCCGTGTAGAAGGGGTGGCTCTCGGAGGAGATCTCCACCTCTACCAGGGGGTATGTCTCGCCGTCGTCCCACTCGATGGTCTGGGCGCTCTCGGCGGTGGAGCGGGTGAGGAAGGCGTAGCCCGCCGAGCGGTCCCGGAAGACGACGGGGCGGTAGTTGTGATCCTTGTCCTGAGTCATTCCCCCAGGTTCACCGCGTACGTGCGCTGTGGCGAGCCTGGGGGCTCCACGCGGGCTACGCCGAAGCCTCCGGCCCGGAACAGGCCTCCCCGCGGGGCTACCCCGTACCCTCCGGCTCCGAACAGACCTCCCCTGCGGGGGGGGCTACGCCGTAGCCTCCGGCTCCGAACAGACCTCCCCGCCCACCCGCCCGTTCACCCCGCATCCGACCCTTGCCGAACAAGCTTTCCCGCCCACCCACCCGATTGCCCCGCAGCGGGAGGGGGGGCGTCTGCGTGGTGGGGAGAGGGGGGGTGGGGCGGGGTTCGGCGGGAGTCGGCTTGCCCCTTGCGGTGCGAGATCAGGACCCCACCCACCTGTAGTCGGCATCGAGACGCGAGGGGACGTGCCGGTATGTCTGCCCGGAGCACGGTTCGCGGCGCTCCGGAGCCGAAGTAGCCCCGCGGCCACCGGACGATAGCTAGGACGGACATACCGGCGCGGCACCGCCCCACAGACGGACCAGTCCGCCACCTACGCCGAAGTCCGCTTCTTCGGTGACGTCTTCTTCGCCGAGGACTTCTTCGCCGCCCTCGCCGTCGACGTCGACTTCTTCGCCGCCCGCACACTGCTCTCCAGCGCCGCCACCAGATCGATCACCTTGCCCCCACCCGAATCCGCCCCCGCAGCCGGCCCCGCAGGCTCCACACCCTCGGCCTTGGCCGTGATGAGTTCCTCCACCGCCGCGCGGTAGTCGTCGTGGAGGGAGGCCATGTCGACCTCACCCAGCGTGTCCATCAGCGCGTCCGCCAGGTCCAGTTCCGCGTCCCTCACCTTGACCTGGGAATCCGGGGCCACGCCCTCCGACGCACGCATCTCGTCCGGCCAGAGCAGCCCGTGCATCGCGATCACGTCGTCCACCACCCGCAGCATCCCCAGCCGCTCACGCCCCCGCAGCGCGAACCTGGCGATGGCCACCTTCTGGCTCCGCTTCAGCGCCTCCCGCAGCAGCGTGTACGGCTTCGCCGCGGGCACCCCGTTGGCCGACAAGTAGTACGCCGTGTCCATCTGCATCGGATCGACCCGATCCTGCGGCACGAAGGCGACGATCTCGATCGTCTTGGCCGTCGGGATCGGCAGCGCCGCCAGGTCCTCGTCCGTGATCGGGATGATCGAGCCGTCCGCGTCCTCGTATCCCTTGCCGATCTCGGCGGACGTCACCTCCCGCTCCTCCAGCTCGCACACCTTGCGATAGCGGACCCGGCCCCCGTCCTCCGTATGGATCTGCCGGAAGGAGACCGAGTGGTTCTCGGTGGCGTTCACGAGCTTGATCGGGATGCTGACCAAGCCGAAGGAGATCGCACCGTTCCATATGGATCGCACGTCAGGCACCTCTCAGCAGCCACCACGGATAGATTTAGGGTGATTCGTCCCCATTCATGGGATTCTCATCGTATGACGCCGATCACCGAGGTGGAGGGGCGGCGGCTGACCCTCAGCAATCTCGACAAGGCCCTCTACACCGCATCCGCATCCGCATCCGGCTTCACCAAAGGCGAGATGCTGCATTACTACGCCAGCACGGCCGAGGCCCTCCTCGCCCACCTCCGCAACCGGCCCGTCTCCTTCCTCCGCTTCCCGGACGGGCCCGACGGCCAGCGGTTCTTCGCCAAGAACGTCCCGCCGGGCACCCCCGACTGGGTGCAGACCGCCGACGTGCCCCGCTCCGACGGGAACTCCCGGCAGATCCTCGTGAACGATCTGCCCACCCTGATGTGGGCCGCCAATCTCGTGACCGAGTTCCACACTCCGCAGTGGCAGGCGGACGCCCCGGCCCTCGCCGACCGGCTCGTGCTGGACCTGGATCCCGGCGATCCCGCCACCATCGTCGAGTGCTGCCGGGCGGGCCTCTGGCTGCGCGAGCGCCTCCAGGCGGATGGTCTGGACGTCTACGCGAAGACCTCCGGCAGCAAAGGGCTGCACCTCCTCTGCCACCTGGAGCCGACGCCCTCCGAGCAGGTCACCGCGTACGCGAAGGAGCTCGCCAAGGAAGCCGAGGCCGCGCTGCCCGACCTGGTCGTCCACCGGATGACCCGCAGCCTGCGTCCCCGCAAGGTCTTCGTCGACTTCAGCCAGAACGCCGCGGCGAAGACGACCGCCACCCCCTACACCCTCCGCGCCCGCCAGGAACCGACGGTCTCCACCCCCGTGACCTGGGAGGAAGTCGAGGGAGTCAAGGAGCGCGGCGACCCCGCCGACCTCGTCTTCCTGGCCGCCGACATCGCCCCCCGCCTCCAGCGCCACGGCGACCTGCTCGCCCCCCTCACCGACCCGGACCAGGCCCGCCCCCTCCCTCGTAAGCCCCGTAAGCCCCGCCCATGATCACGCCACCTCTCCGCGTCGCCCTCGCCGACTCCGTCACCGCGCTGCCGCAGGGCGACGGCTGGGCCTACGAGCCGAAGTTCGACGGCCACCGTCTGATCGTCTTCGCCGACGGCCACCGCGTGCGGCTGCAGGCCCGCTCCGGCCGACTCGTCACCGCCGCGTTTCCCGATCTCGCCGAGGCCGCGGCGCGGCTGCCCGAGGGGACCGTGCTCGACGGCGAGGTGGTCGTCTGGACCGACGGCCGCATCGACTTCAGCGCCGTACAGCAGCGCGCCGCCGGTACCCGTGCGCGCGCCACCCACCTCGCGCGCACGCTCCCCGCTTCCTACGCCGCCTTCGATCTGCTCGCGGACGGGGGCGAGGACTGCCGCGCCCTGCCCTACGAGGAGCGCCGCGCACGCCTCGTACGCATCCTCGAACCGCTCGGCCCGCCGCTCCAGCCCGTACCGATGACGACCGACCGCGAACTCGCCCTGACCTGGTACGAGACCCTGCCCGCTACCGGCATCGAAGGGCTGGTGGTCAAGCGGCTCGACGGGGCCTACCGGGGTGGCACGCGCGCGTGGCTGAAGCTGCGGCACAGCGACACCCGGGACGCGGTGGTCGTCGGGTTCACCGGGAGCAGGGCACGCCCGCAGGCACTCGTGCTCGTCCTGCCGGGGGACGGCACGCCCGTGGTGTCGTCACCGCTCACCTCCGCGCTGCGGACGGCGGCCGGGGCCGCGCTGCCGGAGGCCAGGGGCGAAGGGACCGCGATCGCCATCGGGATCGGCGAGGTCACGTATGCCGCCCTGCCGACCGAGCCGCCCGTCACGGTGGAGGTCCGGCAGAACACGACCCGGCACGCGACCGCGGTGGTCGCCCGCTTCCGCTGAACCCTGGCGGACGCCCCACACCCCCGCACGCCCCCGCACGCCCCGGCACACCCCCGCTCGCCCGGCCCCTCTTCCGATGTGACCGGCATCACGCCTAATCAAGTTTGACTAGCGAGGGAATCGAGCATAACTTCCTCACACGTAGTCAAACTTGACGAGGAGCCCGCATGACCGTTCTGCCCGAGACCGGATACGTCCCGACCGACGAGGACCGCGCGAGCCTGGCCGCCTGGTTCGCCGAGTACGACGCCCACAGCGCCAAGCGCGACGTGGAGCGCATGGCCGACCTGGCCGTCTTCCCGCTCAACCTGGTCAGCGACGACTCCGCGGGCGACGGTCGCTCCGCGCAGTGGGACCGGGAACAGTTCGTCGCGACCATGACGCACGTGATGGGGGACGGCAGCCAGGACATCACCTTCGAGTCCACGCGCACACCCGTCTTCCTCTCCCCCGCCATGGCCGTGGTCTTCACCGACTCGGTGATGACCGCGAACGGCGAGACGCAGCAGCTGCGCTACGCCGACATCCTGCTGAAGCGGGGCGGGGCCTGGGCGTTCCAGACCATGATCCAGGGCGGCTGGGGGGACAACCTCTGACCGGCAGCCAGGGAGCGGACTACACCCGCAGCCACGTGTGCCGGTCGCGGGCCATCGCGTGCAGCGCCTCCACATCGGCCGGTTTCAGTACGCCGCCGATGCCCGCGACGGCCGACACCTCCCCGTCGCGCACGATCCGCACCTCGCGCGGCGGGGTCGTCACGTCCAGGTCACTCGCCCCGGAGAGGGCGAGGACCGGGCGGATCTCGGCCGTCAGCGCGAAGGACGCCCTGTCGGCGTCGGCGCGGATCTCCCTCAGGAGTGGACGCGGGTCCGCGCGGCCGACCGAGACCATCGGGTCGGTGACGCGGACCCGCTGCTTGCGGGCCCACAGCGTGTGGACGCTGAACAGGCCGCCGGGGCCGATCAGGAGGTGGTGGATGCGGGCGCCGCCCGGCAGCGGCACCGAGTGCAGGGTGTGCCAGCCCGCGCCTTCGAGGCCGTCGAGCACCTCACCGATGGAGTGCTCGGCGGCGAGCGCCCGCTGCCGGGGGTCGGCGCGCAGCCTGCGGGCGGGGGCCGGGTCGCGGTCCAGGGCGATCAGGAGGGCCTCGCCCGGGCGGTTCGGGGCGAGGTCGTCGTCCGGGTGGAGGGCGAGGCGGGCCAGCTCGGCGGGGGTGGGGACGGGCGGCGGGCCGATCGAGAATCCGCCGGTCAGGAAGGGGGCGAGGGCGCGCAGGACGGCATCCCTGTGCTCCTCGCTGAGCAGGTTCACGCGGGACGACTCCCTCTCGTACCACGCCACGTTCCTGCCGTCCGTGAAACAGACGTACAGCCGCTCCTGTCCGTGCCGCCAGGCCGGTATGACGCGCAGTCCGCTCATGCACCATCACCCCACGGACCATGGGAGCAGCAAGGACACGCCTGGGGCAAGAAGCTGGGCGACGCGGAAGGAAGTTGGGCCGCTCGTAACGGCACCGCCTCCGCAGTTATGGCCCGCTGTTACATAGTCGACGAATTGCCGCAATGGCGGACATCTACGTTCGGAGGTGCCCCTTTCGCTCTCCGCAGCGATCTGCCGCCAGCCGTAAGGACCGCCCGTGAGCACCCGTCGCCGCCGCTCCCTCCTCCGTACCGCCGCCGTGACCACCGCCGCGGGCAGCGCACTCCTCCTGCCGGCCGTCGCCGCCGTCGCGGAATCGCCCGGGCATGCCGGGGGCGCGCGGACGGTCGCCGCCGGCTCACCCGCGCACTCCGAGGGCAAGCGGACCGTCGCCCCCGTCGCTCCCGAGGGCGGCGTCAAGGCCGGGACCGAGGGGTTCCACAGCGGCGACCCGATCTTCATCGCCGTCGGTGGTGCCATGGCGGCGGCCGGCGCCGCCGGTCTCGGGTACGCGATGCTGCGCCGCGGCCGCACCGACGCCTGAGCCCCCCCCAACGCCCCCCACGCACCCGCAGGAACGCACCCGCAGGAGTCGCTGTGAGCACCCCCACCGAAGAAGCCCCCGCGCCCGCGCCCACCAAGCGCCGCCACACCACCCGCATCGCGGCCGCCGCCACGCTGACCGCCGCCCTCGGCGTCGGCCTCATCGCCTGCGGCCAGGGCTCCGGCGACCCTGCGCCCGACGTCAAGGTCGACAACGCCGCCGCGGCACCGGCCGCCGAGCCGCACGCTCCGCTGAAGAAGTCCCGGCCGACGGGCCTGCGGATTCCGGCGGCCGGTGTCGACGCCACGTCGATGCTCGACCTCGGCGTGGGCGCGGACGACGCGCTGGAGGTGCCGCCCGTGGACAAGGCGGACGAGCCGGGCTGGTGGACCGGAGGCGTCACCCCGGGCGAGAAAGGGGCGGCCGTCCTGGTGGCGCACTACGACACCGCCAAGGGGCCCGCGCTGATGAAGAACGTGGCGAAGGTGAGAATGGGGGACGAGATCGAGGTACCGCGAGCGGACGGAAGCACCGCGACGTTCAAGGTGCGCGAGATTGAACAGGTGGACAAAAAGAACTTCCCCACCAATAAGGTGTATGGGGCGACCGACCGGCCCGAGCTGCGCCTGCTGACCTGTGGCGGCCCGATCAAGGACGGTCACCGCACCGACAACATCATTCTCTACGCCGACCTCGCGCCGTAGCCGAACCGGACCCGGGCAACGGGACCCGGACCCCGCGGCGCAGCAACCGAACCTCGCGCCGCAGCCGAGCAGCCCCCGGGCCGCTCTCCCGGCAGGCAGGAGTGCAGTGCACCGCAGCCGTCTCGCGCTCGCCGCGGGCATCGCCCGGTCCGCAGCCCTGCTGGCCGGCGGCTGCGGCCACCCGGGCGACCAT
>NZ_BAAAUG010000221.1:0-19072 GCF_039533825.1 Streptomyces rectiviolaceus | reverse complement strand
CGCCGCCGCCGGGCTCACCGTCGGCGCGCCTGCCGGACCTGCGGCCATGGTCGTCGTTCACCAGGGCGAGAGCCTCGTCGAGTTCGGCGTCCGGCGCGGGCTGCCCACTCATCCGGCATCCGGCCGCATGTCGCCCCGCGCGTCCTGCCCGGGATCGGGGCGGGCACCCGGCGGCGTCACGTCCGGCGCGGCATCCGGCTTCCCCTCAGGGACCGCACCCGGCGCCCCGCCGGGCCCGTCGGGCCCGGAATCGGAGCTGCCCTCCTCCGCCCACCGCGTGGCCAGCGCCGCCGCCTTGCGTGCGGCCTCGGCCACCGCTTCGGGTCCGCCGCCCTCCGCGGCCCGCGCCGCCGCGTACCCCACCAGGAAGGTGGTCAGCGGCGCCGCGGGCCTGGCCACGCCGTGTGCGGCGTCGCGGGCGAGGTCGAGCAGCAAGCCGGTGTCGACGTCGAGCTCGATGCCCAGTTCGTCCTTGACTGCGGAAATCCATTCGTCCAACACGTGCCCATGCTCCCTGATGCGCGCCCGAGCGGCCGCGATGTCGTCCCAGGTGTCGCAGTCGAAGGACGCGACGGCGTCGGCGACCCGGGTGAGTTCGAGCCGCGCGGTGAGCGACCGCAGCGGAAGCCCCGTCAGGCCGTCGTGCTCGGCGGAGAGCTTCGCGATCTCACGCCTCAGCGACGCACTGCGGTAGGCAGCGACCAGCGGCTGGTCCCGGCCACCGGGATCTCTCAGCACCGCACCGTCCGCGCCGCTCTCCCGCAGCGCGACGAGAAGACTCCGAACCGTCCGCTCTCCCAGGAACGGCAGATCGGCGGAGAGCACCACCACCTGCTCCGCCCCCGTGCGCCGCAGCCCTGCGTCGAGCGCGGCGAGCGGCCCCGCCCCCGCGGGCTCCTCGCGCGCCCACACCACGGGGCGCGCGGTCGGGCGGGGCCCTGCGACCACCACGGTCGTCCCCGCCCCGGCACACGCGCCGAGCACCCGGTCGAGCAGCGCCCGGCCGCCCACCAGCAGCCCCGGCTTGTCCACGCCGCCGAGCCGTCTGGCGCCGCCTCCCGCGAGCACCACGGCGTCGTACGGATCTTCGTACGGATCGGCGTACGGATCTTCGTACGGGACATCGGTCGGGGCGGCGTTCGAGGCGGCGGATACGGCGCCACCCGGAGCCCTCTGCGCGGTCATCCCCCGAGTATGGGCGTACGAAGGATCAATGCCACCCTCCGTACGGCGACTCACCTCACCTGTGTACGCAGACTCACATCGCCGTGCCAGGGCTCACACCGCCGCCCCGAAGCTCCTCACACCGCCCGCAGCAACACCGCCGGCTGCTCCACGCAGTCCGCCACGAACCGCAGGAACCCGCCCGCCGTGCCGCCGTCGCACACCCGGTGATCGAAGGTGAGCGAGAGCTGCACGACGTGCCGCACCGCCAACTCCCCTTGGTGCACCCATGGCTTGGGCACGATCCGTCCCACGCCGAGCATGGCCGCCTCGGGGTGATTGATGATCGGCGTGGAGCCGTCGACCCCGAACACCCCGTAGTTGTTCAGCGTGAACGTGCCGCCCGTCAGTTCCCCCGGCGTCAGCTTCCCGTCACGCGCCGCCTCCGTGAGCCTGATCAGCTCGGTGTTGACCGAGTCGGTGGTCCGTGTGTTCGCGTTCCGGACCACGGGGACGACCAGACCGCGGTCGGTCTGCGCGGCGAAGCCGACATGGACATCGGCGAGCCGGACCACCTCGCGCGCCTCCATGTCCACGGTGGAGTTGAGCATCGGGTAGCGGGCCAGCGCGGCCACGCTGATGCGGGCGAACAGCGCGAGCAGCGAGATCTTCTGCCCGTCGCCCTCCTTCACGGCGGCGTTCATCGCCGCGCGCGCCGCGAGCAGTTCGGTGGCGTCGGCGTCGACCCAGCAGGTGGCTTCCGGTATCTCGCGCCTGCTGCGGGACATCTTGTCCGCGACGAGGCCCCGGATTCCGGTCAGCGGATAACGGTCCTCCGCCCCCACGGACGCGACACGCTCCTCCTCGCTCACCGCTCCCACCGGCGGGTGCGTGGGAACGGCCACGTGCGCGACCGTCCGCTCCACCGCGATGGCGGTCTCCACGTCGGCCCGCGTGATCAGCCCTTCCGGTCCTGTGCCCGTCAGCTCCCGGAGCTCCACGCCGTTCTCACGGGCCAGCTTCCGTACGAGGGGCGAGATCACCGGTATCGGTCCGTCCGCGCGCGGGAGGGTGCCCGGAGCCGAGGTCTCGGACGGCCCGGCGGCATGCCCCTGCGGGACGACGGGCTGGGCGGCAGGCTTCGGTGTGGGCTGTGTGACAGGACCCGCCGACCGCACCCTCCTGCGCCGCGCGGGAGCCGCGGCCGTGCCGTACCCGACGAGCACATTGCCGGAGGACTCCTCCGCGGCAGCCGCCCGCAGGGCCCGCTCGGCGGGCTCTTCCGGAGCCGGAGCCGTGGCGGCGTCCCCGGCCGGGGCTCCGACGGCGACCGTCAACAGCGGTGCGCCCACCGGCATTTCCGCCCCCTCCTCACCGAAGCGGGCCGTCACCACGCCTCCGTACGGGCAGGGCACCTCCACCAGCGCCTTGGCCGTCTCCACCTCGACGACGGGCTGATCCACGGCGACGACATCGCCGACCTGCACGAGCCAGCGGGTGATCTCCGCCTCCGTGAGCCCCTCACCGAGGTCGGGCAGCTTGAACTCAAGGCTGTTCACATTCAGACCGGGCGCCATCAGCTGTCCGCCTCCCACTGCAACCGCGCGACCGCGTCCAGGATCCGGTCCACGCCCGGCAGATGATGCCGCTCGAGCATCGGCGGCGGATAGGGAATGTCGAATCCGGCGACGCGCAGGACCGGCGCCTCCAGGTGGTGGAAGCACCGCTCGGTGACGCGAGCGGCGATCTCGCCGCCGGGCCCACCGAACCCGCCCGACTCGTGCACGACGACCGCGCGCCCGGTCCGCCGCACGGAAGCGGCCACCGTCTCGTCGTCGAAGGGCACCAGGGAGCGCAGGTCGACCACTTCGAGGTCCCACCCCTCGGCGACCGCCGCTTCGGCCGCCTCCATGCAGACGGGCACGGACGGCCCGTACGTGAGGAGGGTGGCGCTGCGCCCCGTGCGCCGCACCACTGCCTTGCCTATGGGTTCAACGGCCTGCGGCGCGTCCGGGCTCCAGTCGGCCTTGGACCAGTAGAGGCGCTTGGGCTCCAGGAAGACGACCGGGTCGTCGGAGGCGATGGAGGCTCTCAGCAGGCCATAGGCGTCGGCGACCGTGGCGGGCGTGACGACGTGGAGGCCCGGAGTCGCCATGTAGTACGCCTCGGAGGAGTCGCTGTGGTGCTCGACGCCCCCGATGCCGCCGCCGTAGGGCACACGCACGGTGATGGGCATCGGCATCGCGCCCCGCGTGCGGTTGCGCATCCGCGCCACGTGGGAGATCAGCTGCTCGAATGCGGGGTAGGCGAACGCGTCGAACTGCATCTCGACGACGGGCCGCAGTCCGTACATCGCCATGCCGACGGCGGTCCCCAGGATGCCCGCCTCGGCGAGCGGTGTGTCCGTACAGCGGTCCTCACCGAACTCCTTGGTGAGCCCGTCGGTGACCCGGAAGACCCCGCCGAGCGCCCCGACGTCCTCTCCGAGGACGTGCACGGCCGGGTCATCGGCCAGGGAGTCACGCAGCGCGCGTCCGAGCGCCTGCGCCATGGTGGCCGGTTTGGCTGCCTTCTTGGTGGCCCGTTCGGCCGCGACCGTACTCATCGCGCGTTCTCCTCGCCGTCCGCGTTCTCCGCGCCGTTCTCTTCCGATGCCTCGAGCTCGGCCCGCAACTGAGCCGCCTGCTCCCGCAGTTGGGTGGTCTGCTCCGCGTACACATGGCTGAAGAGGTCCATGGGGTCGAGATCGGCGTCCTGGTTCATGCGTTCACGCAGGTCGGCCGCCATGGCCTCGGCGTCGTCGCGTGCCGCCCGCGTCCGGTCCTCGTCGAGGAGGCCGCGCTCGGTCAGCTCCCGCTCCAGGAGCAGGATCGGGTCGTGCGCTCGCCAGGCCTCGACCTCGGCGTCCCCGCGGTAGCGCGTGGCGTCGTCGGCGTTCGTGTGAGCCTCCATGCGGTACGTCACCGCTTCGACGAGCGTGGGACCGCCGCCCTCACGCGCGCGGGCCACCGCCTCGCTCAGCACCTCGTGCACCGCCGCCGCGTCGTTGCCGTCCACCAGGCGTCCCGGCATTCCGTACCCGACGGCCTTGTGGGCCAGGGACGGGGCGGCCGTCTGCTTGTCGAGCGGCACGGAGATCGCGAAGCCGTTGTTCTGCACCAGGAAGACCACGGGCGCCTGCCAGACGGCCGCGAAGTTCAGCGCCTCGTGGAAGTCGCCCTCGCTGGTCCCGCCGTCGCCGACCATGGCGAGCGCGACCACGTCGTCGCCCTTCAGGCGGGCGGCGTGCGCGAGCCCCACGGCGTGCGGGAGCTGGGTGGCCAGAGGCGTGCACAGGGGCGCTATGCGGTGCTCGCGCGGGTCGTACCCGGTGTGCCAGTCGCCGCGCAGCAGGGTCAGCGCCTGGACGGGGTCGAGGCCGCGGGCGACCGCGGCGAGCGTGTCCCGATAGCTGGGGAAGAGCCAGTCCTGCTCCTGAAGAACCAGAGCGGCGGCCACCTCGCACGCCTCCTGGCCGGTGCTCGAGGGGTAGACGGCGAGCCTGCCCTGCTTCGTCAGGGCCGTGGCCTGCGTGTTGTACCGCCGTCCGCGCACCAGCTGGGCGTACAGACGGCCCAGGAGCTCCTCGTCGGCCTTGCCGGCGGCCTCCGTGCCCAGGACGCGGTACGGCTCCGCGTCGGGCAGCAGCGGCGCGGGATCGGTCCTGAGCTGCCATGCGGGTGGCGGGGTGGGCCGGTAGACGCCCCGCTGCTCCATGACCGTCATGTCGGCACCTCCATGTGGAAGCGGTCTCCTCGTGGGAGCGGCAAAAGAGGCGCGGCAATGTGAGGCGCCTCACCTACCGATTGTTCGGTCGTCGGCACATTTTGGCTACAGGCACCTCCAGGCTGTGGACAAACGGTTCTCCACAGCCTGGGATGGATGCAGTACGTCCATGGTAGGGAGGCGGGGGGACATGGCATCTGAACGAATGGCCGACGGGCGCGACAGTGATCGTCCGGAAAGCCGGTCCGGCGACCGCCAGGAGGCCCTGCCCCGCCCGCTGGACTCGATCGACCGCGACATCCTGCACATCCTGCACACGGACGGTCGCGCGTCGATACGCGCCGTGGCCGAGCGGGTCCATGTGTCACGGGCCAACGCGTACGCACGCATCAACCGGCTCATCGACGACGGGGTGATCAGGGGCTTCGGCGCCCGGATCAACCACGAGCGGGCAGGTCAGGGGGCATCCGCGTACATCACGCTCAAGATCGTCCAGAACACCTGGCGCACGGTCCGCGAGCATCTGCGCACGCTGCCGGGCGCCTCTCACATCGCGCTGGTCAGCGGCGATTTCGACGTGCTGCTCCTGGTGCACACGCCGGACAACCGCGCACTGCGCGAGCTGGTCCTCACCCGGCTGCAGTCCATCCCCGAAGTTCTCAGCACGCGTACGTTGCTGGTCTTCGAGGAGGACGACCTGGATCCGGAGAGCTGAACCGGAGCCGGAGAGCTGACCTGTCAGCCGGTGCTGCGCAGCCCCGCGAAGGCCAACTGGACGACGGCGTCGGCGACCTGCTCGCCCGATGACGCGCCACGGGCGTCCGGCCGGTACCACTCCACGATGGAGTTGATCATTCCGAAGAGCAGCCGGGTGGCCAGACGCAGCTCGACGTCCGAGCGCAGGTCGCCGTCGGCGACGGCCTCCTTGAGCAGATCGGCGACCTGCTGGTCGAACTCCCTGCGCCGCTCCATGGCCCACCGCTCGGTGTCCGTGTTGCCGCGCACACGCAGCAGCAGCGTCACATAGGGCAGTTCGGCGATCAGGACCTCGACGGTGCGGCGCGTGACGTGCTCCAGGCGCTGCACGGCGGTGCCCACGCGCGCGTGCTCCTCGGCGAGGATCCCGAAGAGCCCGTCGAGAGCGCGGCTCACCGCACGGCGCAGCAGCTCCTCCTTGCCCGAGACGTGGTGGTAGATCGAGGACTTGGAGATTCCGGCCGCCTTGGAGAGGTGCTCCATGGACGTGCCGTCGTAGCCGCGCTCGTTGAAGATCCGGACCGCCACCGTCAGGAGGGTCTCCGGGGTGTACGTGTCGCGCCTGGTGGTGCTCATGCGAAGAGGTCCTCTCGCGTCGCCGCGCGGCGCAGCGCCTGGGACGGCGCGTAGCGGCCGGTGGGGTACTCCAGGTGCAGGCGATCCAGGGTGTCGATGGCCCAGCGCGCACTGAGCTCCTCGCCCCACGCGAGTGGTCCGCGCGGGTAGTTGACGCCCAGGCGCATCGCCGTGTCGATGTCCTCCCTGCTGGCGACACCGCGCGCGACAGCGTCCTGGGCGAAGTCGACGAGCATGGCGACGGTGCGGGCCACGATCATTCCCGGGACATCGGCGACGACGCTGACCTGCTTGCCCAGTGCCTGGAAGAGGCCCACGGCCTCGTGGAGCTGGTCCTCGCCCACCGTCACGGCGGGCGCCAGGGCGATCCTGGTCGCGGAACGGTAGTCGAGCGCGAGATCGAAGTGGATCACCGGCGTATCGGCGTCGTCCGCGGCGGAACCGTCGGCAAGGAACAGCCGCACACCCCTGGGCAGTTCGATCCAGCCGGGGTAGTCGGGGTCGATGGGCTCCTTGTACGCGACGTCGATCCCGGCGCCCTCGATCAGCCGGCCAAGGGCGTGCGCCTGGAACAGCTCTCCGTGCACCGCGACGGACGCCGGTGCCGGTGCGGGCGCCGCCGTGTGCGGCTGCGCCCGCGGGGCGTCGTCCCCGTACGCGAACCAGCCCTGGCCCGACTTACGGCCCAGGCGGCGGGATTCGACGAGGCGCCGCTGGGCGAGTGACGGCGTGAACTTGGGGTCCTGGAAGAAGGACTCCCACACGGAGCGCGTGACGGCCTCGTTCACGTCCTGGCCGATGAGGTCGGTGAGTTCGAAGGGACCCATCTTGAAGCCGCCGGATTCGCGGAGGACGGCGTCGATGGTGGCCGGGTCGGCGGCCCGCTCCTCGTGGACGCGCAGCGCCTCGGCGTAGAAGGGGCGGGCGACGCGGTTGACGATGAAGCCGGGGGTGTCCGCGCTGCGCACGGGCGTCTTGCCCCAGGCCCGCGCCGTCTCGTACGCGCGCGTGGCCGCCGTCTCGTCGGTCGCGAAGCCGCTGACGACCTCGACGAGGGGGAGGAGCGGCGCGGGGTTGAAGAAGTGCAGGCCGACGAACCGACCGGGCTTCTTGAGCGTGCCCGCGATGGCGGTGACGGAGAGGGAAGACGTGTTGGTGGCGAGGAGACAGTCCTCGGCGACGATCTCTTCCAGGTCTTCGAAGAGGCGCTGTTTGACGGGCAGTTGCTCCAGGATCGCCTCGATGACGAGTCCGCACCCGGCAAGATCGGCGAGGCTCTCGACCGGTGCGAGCCGGTCCCCCGCGGCGGCCCGGTCGTCGGTCGCGAGCCTGCCCTTCTCGACGAGCCGGTCCAGACGGGCACCGATCGCGGCGGCCGCGGTTCTCGCCTGCCCCTCCACGGCGTCATACAGCCGCACGGGGTGGCCCGCCAGCAGGGCGACCTGGGCGATGCCCTGCCCCATGGTGCCGGTGCCGACCACGGCAACGGGGCTGCTGAGCTCGAGTGCTGTCATGCTCGCGATCCTCCCGCACGAGGTGTCCGCCGGAGGGTGCGGGGGTGCCCGGCGAGAAGTTGTCCACAGGTTCGGCGGACCCCCTTGTCCCGACCGATCGTTCGGTTACTCTAGCTCTGTCCGTCTGTTCCTGCCCACTGCCCTGCCCAGCTCGCCGGCTCGACGAAGAGCCGGCTCGACGAGGAGTTGGTCCGATATGGCCGCCGAACTCACCGCGCACCAGCTGATCGCCACGCACCGGCCCACACTCGACCAGGCGCTGGAGACGATCCGCACGCGCGCGTACTGGTCGCCGCACCCCGAGCACCCCAAGGCCTATGGAGAGAACGGCAGCCTGAGCCTGCCCGAGGGCAAAGCCGCCTTCGACGCCCTCCTGGGCAACCGCTTCGACCTCGACCAACCGGGCACGGACGACTGGACAGGCGCGGAAGTCTCGCCGTACGGCCCGGAGCTGGGCATCACGTACCCCCACCCGGACATCGACACGCTGCTGCCCGCGATGCGCGCCGCGATGCGGGCCTGGCGCGACGCGGGCGCGGAAGTGCGCGCGATGGTCTGTCTGGAGATCCTGTCGCGCATCAGCGCGCGCACGCACGAGCTGGCGCACGCGGTCATGCACACCAGCGGCCAGGCCTTCATGATGGCCTTCCAGGCAGGCGGACCGCACGCCCAGGACCGCGGCCTCGAAGCGGTGGCGTACGCGTATGTCGAGCAGGCCCGCACCCCCGACAACGCCGAGTGGTCCAAGCCCCAGGGCAAGCGCGACCCGATCGCGCTGGACAAGCGCTTCACGCCGGTGGCGCGCGGCATCGCGCTCCTGATCGGCTGCAACACCTTCCCGACGTGGAACGGCTATCCAGGCCTGTTCGCCTCCCTGGCCACCGGCAACCCCGTCCTGGTCAAGCCCCACCCGCGCGCGGTGCTGCCGCTCGCGCTGACGGTGCGCATCGCGCGCGAGGTGCTCGCCGACGCGGGCTTCGACCCGAACCTGGTGTGCCTGGCCGTCGAGCGACCGGAGGAGGGCATCGCCAAGGCCCTCGCCGTCCGCCCCGAGATCAAGATCATCGACTACACGGGGTCGACCGCTTTCGGTGACTGGCTGGAGGCCAATGCCCGCCAGGCGCAGGTCTACACCGAGAAGGCCGGCGTCAATACGGTCGTCGTCGACTCGACGGACAACTACAAGGGGATGCTGTCCAACCTGGCCTTCTCCCTGTCCCTGTACAGCGGCCAGATGTGCACGACCCCGCAGAACCTCCTGATCCCCCGGGACGGCATCGCGACGGACGCCGGAGCCAAGTCGTACGACGACGTGGTGTCCGACCTCGCCGCGTCGGTGAACGGCCTGCTCGGCGACGACGCCCGTGCGAACGGCATCCTCGGCGCCCTGGTCAACCCGGGCGTGAAGGCCCGCCTGGAGGCAGCGGCCGGACTCGGCGAAGTGGCCCTCCCCTCACGGGAGATCAGCAACCCGGAGTTCCCGGACGCCGTGGTCCGCACCCCGGTCATCGTCAAGCTCGACGGCGCGAAGCCGGACGCCGAGGCGGTCTATCTGAACGAGTGCTTCGGCCCCGTCTCCTTCGCCGTCGCGGTCGACTCCTCCGCGGACGCCGTGGAGCTGCTGCGCCGCACGGTGCGCGACAAGGGAGCGATGACGGTCGGCGCGTACACGACGTCGGACGAGGTGTCCGGCGCCGTGGAGGAGACCTGCCTGGAGGAGTGCGCCCAGCTCTCCTTGAACCTCACGGGCGGCGTCTATGTGAACCAGACGGCCGCGTTCTCGGACTTCCACGGCTCGGGCGGCAACCCGGCGGCGAACGCCGCGCTGTGTGACGGAGCGTTCGTGGCCAACCGCTTCCGCGTGGTGGAGATCCGCAGGGACGCCTGACGCTCGGCGGCGGGTTCAGGCCTCCGAGCCCGGAGGCCTGCCCGCCGACCAGTGGAAGAGCGTCATCCCTACGCTGGTGGCCAGGTTGTAGCTGGAGACCTGGGGCCGCATCGGCAGGGACACCAAGTGGTCGGCACGCTCCCGCAGTCGCGCGGACAGACCACTGCGCTCGGACCCGAAGGCCAGCACGGCGTCGTCCGGCAGCTTGAGTCCGCGGATGTCCTCGCCCTCCGCGTCGAGCGCGAACACCGGCCCCGGCGGCAGCTCACAGACGTCCATCCGCTCGACGGCAGTGGCGAAGTGCAGGCCCGCGCCGCCGCGTACGACCGTGGGATGCCAGGGGTCGAGCGTGCCGGTCGTGACGACTCCCGTCGCCCCGAACCCGGCGGCGAGCCGGATCACGGCCCCGGCGTTGCCCAGATTGCGGGGGTCGTCGAGGACGATGACCGGCGCGGTCCTTGGCATGCGGGCCAGCGCGTCGAGGTTGGCCGTACGGGACGGGCGTACCGCGAGAGCGGCCACCCCCGTGGGATGCAGACGCGGCACAAGGGCGCGCAGGGTGCTTTCCGGGACCTGCACGAGGAGGTTGTCGAGGGCGTCCCTCACATCGGGCGCAAGCTCGTCGGCGAGGGCGAGGACGGCGGCCTTGTCGCCGGCCAGCGCGGAAGGGATCGGCGCTCCGAAACGCAGCGCGTGCTTGACGGCGTGGAAGCCGTCGAGCAGCACGGAAGTGTCGGCGGCCGCTCGCCAGGCACGCACGGCGTCGTCCGGATCACGCTGGTGCGTCCCGTTCATGAAGGGAAGCCTACGCGCGCGTGCTCGGTGGATTCCCGGGCCGGTTCCTCGTCCGCCCCGCGCTGTCCCGGCACCGCGGCGCCGCGCGAGAACCGCGAGAACAGCGCTCCACGAGCGCGTGCCGTCCATCCGCCGACGCGCCGCAGGAACGACGTCGGCAGGAACACCGCGTCGGCCGCGATCATCGCGAGCGAGAAGAACGGCAGGCCGAGGACGACCGCGATGACCGCGTGCTCGAAGATCATGGCCGCGAGGAGGACGTTCTTGACCCGCCTGTTGAAGAGGGTGAAGGGGAAGGCGACCTGCACGGCGACCGTCCCGTACGTCACCAGCATCACCATGAGGCCGTGCGAGGCGAGCAGGTCGGAGAGCGCGGGCCAGGGGGAGAAGTAGTCGAGCTGCAGCGGGTAGTAGACGGCCGTGCCGTCCTGCCACCGGCTGCCCTGGATCTTGTACCAGCCGGCCGTCGCGTAGATGAGACAGGCCTCGACCATGATCACAAGCAGTGCGGCGTTGTGCGCGAGCTTGACGATGACGTCGAGCAGTCGCCGCGCCTCGCCGTGGGGCGCGCGCCGTCCGACGGCCCACCACAGGCCGTGCGCCAGCCACAGCCCCCAGAAGACCATCAGCCAGCCCCCGCTGAGCTCCCCCATGAACGTCACCACGGCGAGGCCGAGCCCGAGGAACCACCACAGAACGGGCCCGACCTTGTCGACGGGCTCCGCCGCCCTTCCCAGATCGACCGGCTCGACCGGCTCGACACGCGCGCGTGCGGCGCGCCGGGCGTCGAGCGACCAGACCTGGCCGCAGCGCGTGAACACCAGGTAGGTGGCCATCAGGTGGATGACGTTGTCGCCACCGTCGCCCATGAAGATGGAGCGGTTCTGCAGCGAGAGCACGCCGATCATGAAGAGCACGGACATCGTGCGCGTGCGCCAGCCGAGCATCAGCAGGGCGCTGCTCAGGACGGCGAGCGCGTAGACAGCCTCGAACCAGATGCGCCCGTCGGACCACATGAGGACCGTGAAGGCGTCGTTCTCCGCGATGAGCCGCTGGGCCATGTCCCAGTTCCACGGGCTGTCGGGCCCGTACAGCTCGAGGCGGTGGGGGAGTTCGCGCAGCAGGAAGAGCAGCCAGGTGGCGGCGAACCCGATGCGGACCACGGCGGTCTGATAGGGCCCGAGGGCGGATGCGGTGATCCGTTCGATGCCGCGCCCGAGGAGGGGGCCGAAGCGGTTCATCGGGCGTCCCCCTCAGATGCCTGAGCCTTCTCGGCTCCCCGAGCCTTGCCCAGGGGCATGTCGTCGGGCGTCACCGACCACCACGGCAGCTGGCGGAGCACCGGTTTCGTGGTGACCTTCTCGTCGCTCCACTCGGGGGCGGGCACGTTCGTGGTCTTGGAGCGGACCTGGACGCGCTCGATGGTGGCGTCCCCGCCCATGGGCTCCTCGCGCTCGACGCGCATCATCACGATGCGGCGGATGTAGCGCTCCGAGAGCTCGCCGCGCAGGCCGCGGGGACGATTCTGCGCGTCGTGTGCGGCGACGTAGAAGTCCCAGGCCCTGCGCAGTTCGTTCTGCTGCGTGTGGCTGGGCAGCAGATTGCCGTCGATGGCGGCGCCGTCGCGTGCGGAGAGGTCGTACCAGCCGGTGGTCCGGGTGATGCCGCCGTCCGTACGGATCTCGGCGCGGGCCTGCACCGCGATGTTCTGCTGCATCGGGTTGGGCGCGAAGAGCTTCCAGTTCTGCTCGAACTCGGGGTAGATCCAGTCGTCGACGGCCTGCCCGTGCTGCTTGGTCATGGTGTTCGCGGGGGCGACGTGGAGGAAGAGCATCCCGACGTGGACGCAGGCGGTGACAGTGATGATCGCCAGCGCGAGCGCGGCCGCGACCTGATAGCGCGGGGAGAGGGCGGCGATACCTGCGCGGGGCGGGGACGCGGCCGCGATGCCGGTGGTGGCCGGCGGGGCGCCGGAGATGCCGCTGACCGGAGGCGTGGGGGGAATGCCGTCGGAGGGTGAGGGGACGGCGTCGAAGGATGGGAGCGGCGGCTCGTTCGCGTTGTTGTCGTTCGCGTCCATTTCGCCCCGATTCCCGATCCCGCACGGTGGTGCGCCCGTCGGCTCGCCCGTCACACGGCCCTCTACCGCCCGCTTCGCACCGGAACGGTACTCATGCCTGCGCGCCAGGCACAGCGTCCGTGAAGTTATCCACAGGGTTGACACCTTATGGCGCTGAGCCGCACCATTGAATTCCACGAACCGAACGATCGGTCGGTAGCTAGCTAAAGGTCGAGGGGGACCGCGATGGCGACAGCAGCCGAGCATCAGACGGCCCGGTCCGAGCCGGACCAGGCAGCGGCCGACGCCGCACGCACAGCGGCGCACGCATCGGCGTTCGACGCCGCCGTCGCGGCCGACGAGCGCATCGAACCGCGCGACTGGATGCCCGATGCCTATCGCGCCTCGCTGGTCAGGCAGATAGCGCAGCACGCCCACTCCGAGATCATCGGCATGCAGCCGGAGGCCAACTGGATCACGCGCGCCCCGTCCCTGCGGCGCAAGGCGATCCTGATGGCCAAGGTGCAGGACGAGGCCGGTCACGGCCTGTATCTGTACAGCGCGGCCGAGACCCTCGGCACCAGCCGTGAGGAGCTGCTCGACAAACTGCACTCCGGCCGCCAGAAGTACTCGTCGATCTTCAACTACCCGACGCTGACCTGGGCCGACGTCGGCGCGATCGGCTGGCTGGTGGACGGCGCCGCGATCACGAACCAGGTCCCGCTCTGCCGCTGTTCGTACGGCCCCTATGCCCGCGCGATGGTCCGCGTCTGCAAGGAGGAGTCGTTCCACCAGCGCCAGGGGTACGAATCGCTGCTCGCCCTCAGCCGCGGCACCGAGGCCCAGCACGCGATGGCCCAGGACGCGGTGGACCGCTGGTGGTGGCCGTCCCTGATGATGTTCGGCCCGCCCGACGACGAGTCGTCGCACTCGGAGCAGTCGATGACCTGGAAGATCAAGCGTCACTCGAACGACGAGCTGCGCCAGCGCTTCGTGGACATCTGCGTCCCCCAGGCCGAGTCTCTCGGGCTCACGCTCCCCGACCCCGACCTCGTGTGGAACGAGGAGCGGGGACACCACGACTTCGGTGCGATCGACTGGACGGAGTTCTGGGCGGTCCTCAAGGGCAACGGCCCCTGCAACGAACAGCGGATCACCCAGCGCAAGAGCGCACACGACGAAGGCGCGTGGGTGCGAGAGGCAGCAGCGGCGTTCGCCGCCAAGCACGGGGAGGCGAAGGCATGAGCAGCTCGACCGACTGGCCGCTGTGGGAGGTGTTCGTGCGCTCCCGCCGCGGGCTCTCCCACACCCACGCCGGCAGCCTGCACGCACCGGACGCCGAGATGGCCCTGCGCAACGCCCGCGATCTGTACACACGCAGGAGCGAAGGCGTCTCGATCTGGGTCGTGCCGTCCACGCAGATCACCGCCTCCTCGCCCGACGAGAAGGACTCCTTCTTCGAACCGGCGGGCGACAAGCCCTACCGCCACCCGACCTTCTACGACATCCCGGAGGGGGTGAAGCACCTGTGACCGCGCCACTGGCCCCGACAGCCACCGCCGCAGCCATCGCCCTGGGCGATGACGCCCTGGTGCTCTCACACCGGCTGGGGGAGTGGGCGGGCCACGCGCCCGTCCTCGAAGAAGAGGTCGCCCTGGCGAACATCGCCCTCGACCTGCTCGGCCAGGCGCGCGTCCTGCTCTCCCTGGCCGGGGACGAAGACGAACTGGCCTACCTGCGCGAGGAGCGCGCCTTCCGCAACCTCCAGCTGGTCGAGCAGCCGAACGGCGACTTCGCCCACACCATCGCCCGCCAGCTCTACTTCTCCACCTACCAGACCTTGCTGTACGGCGAGTTGGCGAGCGGAGACAGCACCTTCGCCCCGCTGGCGGCGAAGGCCGTCAAGGAAGTCGCCTACCACCAGGACCACGCGGAGCAGTGGACGCTGCGGCTCGGCGACGGCACGGCACAGAGCCATGAGCGGATGGAGCGCGGGCTCGACGCGCTCTGGCGGTTCACCGGGGAGATGTTCCAGCCGGTGGAGGGCCTCGACGGCGCGCAAGACGCCGAAGGCATCGACTGGCAGACGCTGCGCGCGAACTGGACGGCCTCGGTCACCGCCGTCATCGAGAAGGCGACCCTGAGTGTGCCCTCAGGACCCCAGGAAGGGGCCTGGGCGGCCGGCGCGGGCCGCCAGGGCCTGCACACCGAATCATTCGGACGGATGCTCGCCGAGATGCAGCATCTGCACCGCAGCCACCCGGGGGCGTCATGGTGACCACCGCGCTGGAGGAAGAGCTCCTGGCCCTCGCGGGCTCCGTGCTCGACCCGGAGCTTCCGGTCATCACGCTGGCCGAGCTCGGGGTGCTGCGCGGCGTTCACGTCCGCGGCATCGGCAAGGTCGACGTCGAGCTGACCCCCACGTACACCGGCTGCCCCGCCATAGAGACCATGACCGCCGACATCGAGCAGGTGCTGCACGAGCGCGGCATGGCGGAGGTCTCCGTGCGCACCGTGCTCTCCCCCGCCTGGTCGACGGACGACATCAGCGCCGAGGGCCGCCGCAAACTGGCGGAGTTCGGCATCGCGCCCCCGCGCCCGCACAGCACCGGCGGACCCGGCAGCGGCGGCGGACCCATCCCCCTCACCCTCTCCGTCCGCTGCCCGCACTGCGGCTCGACCGACACCGAACTGCTCAGCCGTTTCTCGTCGACGGCCTGCAAGGCCCTGCGCCGGTGCGTCGCCTGCCGTGAACCGTTCGACCACTTCAAGGAGTTGTGATGGCACGCTTCCACCAGCTCCGGGTAGCGGCGGTCGAGCAGCTCACCGACGACTCCGTGACGCTGACCTTCGAGGTGCCGCCCGCCCTGCGCGAGGAGTACCACTACGCACCGGGCCAGCACCTCGCCATCCGCCGCTTCGTCGACGGCACCGAGATCCGGCGTACGTACTCGATCTGCGCACCCGCGCCCCACCCCGAACGCCCCTCGGAGCCACGGACCTTGCGGGTCGGGGTGCGCTTCGTCGAAGGCGGCGCCTTCTCGACGTACGCCCTGAAGGAAGTCGCCGTCGGCGATGAGCTGGAGGTGATGACCCCAGCCGGGCGCTTCACGCTGGACCCCGCGCCGGGGCGTTATGCGGCGGTGGTCGGCGGCAGTGGGATCACGCCGGTGCTCTCCATCGTCACGACGCTCCTGGAGCGCGAACCGCACGCCACGTTCTGCCTCATCCGCAGCGACCGCACCGCCGCGTCGACGATGTTCCTGGAGGAGGTCGCCGACCTCAAGGACCGCTGGCCGGACCGGTTCCAGCTGGTCACGGTGCTCTCCCGGGAAGAGCAGCAGTCGGGGCTCGACTCCGGCCGGCTCGACGAGGAGCGGCTCGGCAGGCTGCTGCCGGCGCTGCTGCCCGTCGAGGAGATCTCAGGCTGGTTCCTGTGCGGACCGTTCGGCCTGGTGCAGGGCGCGGAGAAGACGCTGCGCCGCCTGGGCGTGACACGTCAGCGCATCCACGAGGAGATATTCCACGTGGACGACGGCCTCGCCTCACCGGCGCCCACCACCACGACGGACACCCCCGCGCACAGCACCGTGACGGTGACGCTCGACGGACGCTCCGGCACCTGGCCGGTCCGGGACGGGGAGTCCCTCCTCGACACCGTGCTGCGCAACCGCGCGGACGCGCCGTACGCCTGCAAGGGCGGGGTGTGCGGGACCTGCCGGGCTTTCCGAGTCTCGGGCGAGGTACGGATGAGCCGCAACTTCGCACTGGAGCCGGAGGAGACCGAGGCGGGGTATGTGCTGGCGTGCCAGTCGCATCCGGCCACGGACACGGTGGAGCTGGACTTCGACCGCTGAGACCTTCCCTGTTCCCTTCCCGTAGAACCTGTTCTATCTTGACGACCCGTCAGAAACAGCGGACGGAGAAGAGACAGAGCCGTCGGGCCGGTGCACGGGAGGACAAGCAGTGGACTTCACCTTCACCGAGGAACAACAGGCGGCCGTCGAGGCGGCGAAGGCACTCTTCGCCTCCGTCGCCCCCGACGGAGTGCCGAGCCCCGCCCTCGTGCCGGGCGCTGTCGCCGAGGACTTCGACCGCGCCCTGTGGGCCAAGCTCGCCGGATCCGACCTGCTGAGCCTGCTCCTCGACCCCGAGCACGGCGGTGCGGGCCTGGACGCCATCGCCCTCTGCCTGGTCCTGCGCGAGTCGGCCAAGAAGCTCGCCCGGGTCCCGCTCCTGGAGAGCAGCGCGGCCGCGTACGCCGTGCAGACGTACGGAAGCGAGGAGTTGAAGCAGCGGATCCTGCCGATGGCCGCCCGCGGAGAGCTCGTCCTGACCGTCGCGGCGAACGGCCGCAGCGGGCACGACCCCGCCGAACTCTCCGTCACCGCACGACAGGACGGCGACGGCTGGCTGCTCAACGGCACACAGACAGCCGTGCCCTGGGCGCAGAACGCCGACCTCATCGTGGTGCCCGCCCACACATCCGCCGGCCAGGCCGTCCTCGCCCTGATCCCCCGCGTGCACGAAGGCCTCACGGTCGCCGATCAGGTATCCACGAACGGTGAACGCCTCGGCGAGCTGAGCCTTAATTCCGTACGGATCGGCGGCGCCGACGTCATCGAGACCGACGGGGCCTGGGACTGGCTGCGCGATCTGCTCGCGACCGGGACGTGCGCCCTCGCACTCGGCGTCGGCGAGGGCGTGCTGAGCATGACCAGCGAATACACCAGCAAACGCGAGCAGTTCGGCTTCCCCGTCGCCACCTTCCAGGCCGTGGCGGTGCAGGCGGCCGATCGTTACATCGACCTGCGCGCGATGGAGGTCACCCTCTGGCAGGCCGCCTGGCGCATCAGCACCAGCGCGAGCGGCGCCCTGCCGGCCACGGGAGACGTGGCCGTCGCCAAGATCTGGGCGTCGGACGGCGTACGCAGGGTGGTGCAGACGGCGCAGCATCTGCACGGCGGCTTCGGATCCGACACCGACTACCCTCTGCACCGGTACCACGCGTGGGCCAAGCAGCTGGAGCTGTCCCTCGGCCCGGCAGCGGCACACGAGCAGGCACTGGGCGACCTGCTCGCCGCCCACCCGCTCGGCTGAGGCGGGCCCCAGGAAACTAGATCACGGTGCCCGGCTGGCCCTTGTCGTCGACGACGGGCCGGCCCACGGCCTCCCAGCTCTGCATGCCGCCATCGACGTTCACCGCGTCGATGCCCTGCTGGCGGAGGTACATGGTCACCTGCGCCGAGCGTCCACCGACCCGGCAGATGACATGGACCTTCCCGTCCTGCGGGGCGGCCTCGGTCAACTCGCCGTAGCGGGAGACGAAGTCGCTCATCGGGATGTGCAGCGCACCCGCGGCGTGGCCCGCCTGCCACTCATCGTCCTCGCGCACGTCAAGGAGGAAGTCGTCGAGTGCGAGTTCGCCGACACCGACCGTGGGCACCTGTGATCCGAAAGCCATGCCCCGACGCTACCCGACTGTCTAAGCGGTCAGCCGCGCAAGCTCGGCCTCGCGCTCGGTGACCTGTGCGAGCAGCTGCTCGGCGATCTCGTCGAGGAGCTGGTCCGGATCATCCGGCGCCATCCGCAGCATCGCGCCGATCGCGCCCTCCTCCAGCTCCCGGGCGACCACGGTGAGCAGTTCCTTGCGCTGGGCCAGCCACTCGAGGCGTGCGTAGAGCTCTTCGCTCTTGTTCGGCCACTGCTGCTCGGCCACGGGACCGGCGGCCCACTCCGCGGACAGCTCCCGCAGCAGGGCCTCGTCCCCACGGGCGTACGCGGCGTTCACCCGCGTGATGAACTCCTCGCGGCGGCTGCGCTCCTGGTCTTCCTGCGCCAGGTCGGGGTGGGACTTGCGGACGAGCTCGCGGTAGAGCTTGCGGGCCTCGTCGCTGGGCCGCACCCGCTGCGGCGGCCGCACCGACTGATCCGTCAGCATCGCGGCGGCCTCCGGATAGAGCCCTTCGCCGTCCATCCAACCGTGGAACAGCTCCTCGACACCCGGCATCGGCATGACCCGCGCCCGCGCCTCATCCGCCTTGCGCCGGTCCTCCGGGTCACCGCTGCGGGCCGCGAGGGCCTCGGCGATCTCCGCGTCCAGCTCGTCGAGGCGCGCGTACATCGGGCCGAGCTTCTGGTGATGGAGCCGGGAGAAGTTCTCCACCTCGACCCGGAACGTCTCGACGGCGATCTCGTACTCGATCAGCGCCTGCTCGGCCGCCCGGACCGCCTTCTCCAGCCGGTCCTCCGGCCGCGCGGCGCCGCCCTGCCCCGCCGCCCCGTCAGTAGCTTCGTGACCAGCGGCCACGGATTCGGGATCGGGTGCGGTATCAGGCGTCTGGGGCTGCGTCGGCTCGGCTTCCGGGGTCGTCACCCGTCCAGCGTAGGCCACCGCGACACGGCCCCGTCCGCGCACCGGCCCACGCCGCCCGGCCCCTGCAGACCCCTCGCCGCACACTCCGGGTGGGGCCCCTCCCCCCTCCCTCCCTCCCCCTCCCCTCTCCCCCTCACCCCGTACTGAGCCGCACAGCGAAGGATCAGCCATGCCCTCGC